>NZ_JAAGPS010000067.1:0-40476 GCF_017105025.1 Paraburkholderia sp. Ac-20336
TCAACGACCGCGCCGCGGCGGCTCGCGAATCCGGCGACGCCGCCTTGCCCGATGAGCCCGACGTCGATCTGCTGTGCGGTCGCTTCGTCTACGCGCCGGGTTCGTCGGCGCTGCTGCTCGACGCGCTGCCCGATCCGTTGCACGTATCGCTCGGTGGCGCGCGGACGCTCGGCACATTGCAAACGGTGATCGCGCTGATGCGCGGCGAGGCGGAGCGCCGTCAACCCGGCGCGTTCGCGATCGTCACCGCGCTGAGCCACGCGCTCTTCGCGATGGCGTTGCGCGTATACGGCGAGCATGCGGCGCAGAGCACCGGCGTGCTCGCACTGCTGACCGACGCGCGGCTTGGCGCGTCGGTGCAGGCGATGCTCGATGCGCCCGAGCGTGCCTGGACGATCGCCGAACTCGGCGAGCGCGCGGCGATGTCGCGCGCGACCTACGCGCGTCGTTTCAACGAGCGCGCGGGCGTGACCGTGATGGACTTTCTCACGCGGATTCGCATGACGATCGCGAGCGATCTGCTGTTGCGCACGCGCCGCAGCGCGGCGGAGATCGGCGAGGCGGTCGGCTATCAATCGGAAGCGGCATTCGGCAAGGCGTTCGCACAAAGCGTCGGCATGACGCCCGGACGCTACCGGCGCCGCGCGCAAGCGGACGATGCTTCGGAAACCTGATGAGATGCCGCTGGGCGTCAGGGCATGCCGCGGTGCCGATGGCCGGGTTCGCCGCGAACCTCGCGGCGGCGCTGGCGTGCAACGCTAGCCGGATTGTCCGGATTTGCCGAACGCACGCCGTTCGAGCGAGGACATGAGCCATGCGACCAGCAATGCGCAGACGGTGCCGAGCGTCACTTCGGCGAGCCGCAGAAACGCTTTGTCCCACACGGGCCCGATGCCGGGCACGAGCAGCATGATCGTCGCGGTGACGCCGCCCAGCCGCGCCGCGCTGCCCACGTTGACGACCCAGCAGATCATGATCGCGACGGACACCGTTGCCGCATAGACCGCGAAATGACCGCCGCCCGCGAGCGTGCCGAGGAGACCGCACACGCCGCCGACCATTGCGCCGATGAACTGGTCGCGCGAGAGCTTGCGCGTGTCGATATAACTGTGCTGGCTGACCGCGATCGCGGTGATCGCGGCCCAGAACGCCTGTTCCGTATGCAGCGCGCGGCCGATCGCGAACGCGAGACTCGCGCCCGCCACCGCCTGCACGGCCATGAAGCCGCCTTCGATGAGCCGGTCGCCGAGCGGCAGCGTCTTGAGGAAAGCGAACAGGGCGTCGGCGGTGGACGTACGCGCGGATTGCCGTGAATCGTCGGAGGGAGTCATCGAATGAAGGCGCCTTGCCGCAGCATGGAGGTGCCGTATTCTAGCGACTCCGCTTCGGGGCGCTCAAGCTTGAGTTTGTGCGCGGGCTCGTGCGAAGGCGGCGGGCAGGGTCGTGGCGAGGTCGAGGTTCCGATGAGCCGCATATGGAGCGTTGGACCGGTGCGGCTCGCAGCCGGAGTGCCTGGTTTGGTGTACCGAGGTGGCTGGCGTGCGGTCCGCCATCAACGAGCAGTGATCCTTATCAAATCCCTGAGCGAGGTGGGTCGATGTGCCGACGATCGGGCAACGATCGCTCCTTCGACGTTCGACATTACCGATGTGCGAAATACACAAGATGCCCGATATCAACGCGGCTTCGATTTCGCTCCGCAATGTGCGAATAGCCCGCATCGCGTGACCTCGCGCGGCAGAACGCCTCGCCGGATATGGGCACGTGTTTTGCTCCCAACGCTTTAGCAAAGGGGGCCGCCATGCAAATGCATAACGAGCAAACGCCGATCGCGCGAACGACGAAGCACAAGGGGTTGCATGAGCGAGAGCGATGGTCTGCAAGCGCCGCCGCTTCGATGTATCAGCATGGTGTGTCAACAGGGAGAAAATGCATGACATTCCGGTATTCCCTACAAGTGTTGACGATGGCGCTGGCCGTGGCGGGCATCGGCGTCGCATCGACCGGCACCGTCCATGCGCAGGCAAGCGAGGCCCCGGCCGGCGCCGCGCCGGTTGGCGGCACGACACTTTCTCCCGCCGATCAGCAGTTCGTGCTCGAAGCTTCGACGTCCGATGCGACCGAAATCGCCGCAAGCGAAGTCGCGCTGAAAAATTCGCACGATCCGCAGGTCAGGAAGTTCGCAGGGCAAATGATCGTCGACCACACGAAGCTCTCGCAGGGCATGGCGGCGCTCGTCGCGAAGAAGGGCTTCAAGTTGGCGCCGTCGGCGGATTCGGCGCTGGTCGGCAAGCTGCAAACGCTAAAGGGCACTGCGTTCGATCAGGCTTACGTCGAGCAGATCGGCGTGGAGGCGCATCAGCGCGCGGTCGATCTGTTCCAGCAGCAAAGCGCGAGCGGCACCGATGCGCAACTGAAGGCCGCGGTCGCGCATGCGCTGCCGACCATCCGGCATCACCTCGACATGGCGCGTCAGCTCGCCGGCAAGATGAAGGGCTCGTCATGAACGCGACCCTGCCGCGGCCTGCTTATGAGGATTCCTTTATGCAGATCATTTTCCCCGATGAGCAACCCGTTTTCGACGGGGCGAATCTGACGGTTTGCTTCATCGCGCGCGTGCATGGCGAGCCGGTCGTGTGCGCGATTACCGCCGAGGCGCTCGAAGATCATTTCGGTGCCGATTCGGCGCTCGAACCGGCCTTGATGGAGGCGTTCGACAGGGGGCGCCAGCGCATCCGTTCGGTCTGCGCGGAAGCGCTCGACCAGAACGACGGAGAAGGCGTAGTGTTGCATAGCGGACTGTTCCGAGTCGAAGGCCTGGAGCCGGATCGTGGCGCTGCGGCATAGCGCGCTCGCGTGCCGCAGCGCCGTGCTTTCTCGATGCGCCATGCAAAGGCGCGGACAGGGGCCGCGAACGCCTTTCATCGATAAGGAGGCGATATGTCACTCATCGTTGCAGCACGCTTTACGACTTTTCCCACCGCGGAAAACGCCGCGCAAAAGCTCTTCAATACCGGGTTCGTCGAAGAAGACGTGACGCTGTTTTTCGTCAATCCGCGCGGCCAGCACGCGCATCATCCGATCGGCGGCAATATGGGCACCGACCCCGGCGCGCGCGACGCGCCCAAAGGCGCGGGAATGGGCGTGACGATCGGCGCGGTGATGGGCGCAGTCGTCGGCGTCGCGATCTTCGCGGCGTTTTCGGCCCCGCTGCTCGTTTCGCTGATCGCGGCCGGGGTCGGCGCGTATGCCGGGTCGCTGGCGGGCGCGATGTCGCGCACGCGCGAGCACGCAAAAACGGGGTACAGGGTGCCGTATCACGAAGAGTTGCGCGATTCCGGCGTGCTGGTCGCCGTGCACGTGTCGCAGGACAATCAGCTCGAAGCCGCGCGCGTGTTGCGAGAGGCCGGGGGCATGGCGATCGAAAAGGCGACCGGGCGCTGGCAGCAGGGACGCTGGGCCGATTTCGATCCTTCGAAAACGCCGGAGCCGTTCAATGAGTTTGTGGAGAAGCGGGCGTAGGTTGGGGCGGCGGTATGAATAGAACGGCTCGATGGATTCGGGCCGTTTTTTTGTGCAGCTGGGTGGTAGCTATCGCACGAATTAACTTATTGCCATCTCGTTAATAAATAAAAATGATGATCTTGGTGGGTGCATGAGATTTGATGATGTTTTCTTGATTTTAATTGTTGGAGTGTCTGATATTTATTGTCGAATTTTTATTTAATTGTATTTTTAAATGTCAATCGGACAATTCCTATTTGTATTTTTATTTTCTGATTCGTGTGCAATTAACTTTTATTAAAAGAATGAAATTGATGTATGCGGTATTTTGAGGCGGTTAAAAAAACACGCTTCCTAAAGATGAACAGGAATACTTTTCGGCTCGTCTATAGCCGGCTTCGGGATATGCCCGTTGCAGTTGCAGAAACGGCCATTGGCCACGGCAATGTATGTCAAGGGGAAACTCTTCCGTCCGTCTCAAATCGACGCATGACTCTTTTCGCGATGCGTCACGCAGTTTTTGCCGTGCTCGTGCTGTCCGGATTTACGCCCGAGTTTTCGAATGCGCAGATCGTGCCCTCGGGTGCGCATGCGCCAACGGTCATCCAGACGCAGAACGGTTTGCCGCAAGTCAATATCAACAAGCCGGGTGGCGCGGGGGTTTCGGTCAACACGTATTCGCAATTCGACGTGCAAAAGCCGGGCGTGATTCTGAATAACTCGCCGACCATCGTTCAGACGCAGCAGGCGGGGCAGATCAATGGCAATCCGGATCTGTCGCCGGGACAATCGGCGCGGATCATTCTGAATCAGGTCAATAGCAATTCACCGAGTCAATTGCGTGGTTATCTCGAAGTCGCCGGCAATAAAGCGGAAGTGGTGGTGGCGAACGGCTCGGGCATCGTCGTCGATGGCGGCGGCTTCATCAATACGACGCGCGGCATTCTGACGACCGGCACGCCACGGCTCGACGCCAGCGGCAATCTGACCGGCTTCGACGTGGCGGGCGGCAACATCACCGTGCAGGGTGCGGGGCTCAATACGCGCAACATCGATCAGGTCGATCTGATTGCGCGCGCGGTGCAGGCGAATGCCGCGATTTACGCCAATACGCTCAATGTCGTGACCGGCGCGAACCAGGTCGATCACGACACGCTGGCGGCCACGCCGATCGCGGCTAACGGCGCATCGCAAGGCGTCTCGATCGACGTGAGCCAGCTTGGCGGCATGTACGCGAACCGGATCGTGCTCGTCGGCAATGAGAAGGGAGTCGGCGTGTCGAACGCGGGCGTCATCGAGGCGCAGGCGGGCGACCTCACGCTGACCACGCAGGGCAAGCTGGTGCTCAGCGGCACGACGGGCGCAAGCGGCAATCTCTCGGTGTCGGCGGCAGATGGAGTCGACAACAGCGGCACGACCTCGGCGCGCCAGTCGGTGTCGATCAATACGTCCGGCGCGCTTGCCAATAGCCGCACACTGGCCGCGCAGCAGGGGCTCACGGTAAGCGCGGGCAGCATTGCGTCCACCGGATCTCTCGGCGCGGGCATCAACAGTGACGGCTCGGTTGCACAGTCGGGTGATCTGAATCTTTCTACAAACGGCGCGCTGTCGGCGACGGGCCAGAACATGGCGGGCGGCAACGCGACGCTGCGGGGCAGCGATGTAATGCTCGCCGGCAGCCGGACCATCGCCCATGGCGCGCTCGATGTGTCGGCCGCGCAAACGATCGATACCAGCGCGGCGACGCTCGACGCGGCGCAGCTTTCGCTCAGTGGTACGAACCTCGTCAATCACGGTGGCACGATCACGCAGACCGGCACCGGTGCGACAGTCGTCAACGTGTCCGGCACGCTCGATAACACCGGCGGCACGCTTCAGACCCATAGCGCGGATCTCGCACTTGAGCCCGTGACGCTCATCAACGATAAAGGCACGCTCACCAGTTCGGGTAGCGGCACGCTGTCGGTGCAGGGTGCTTCGCTGTCGAACAACGGCGGTACGCTCGCGACGAATGGCGCGCTCCGGGTCGATGTCGGTACGCTGGCGAATCGCGGTGGAACGCTGGCGGGGCAGTCTTCTGCTGCGCTCGCCGTCACTTCGCTCGATAACAGCGCGGGCGGTTATGTTGGCGCGCGCGATGTGTTGATCGCTGGCGCGGGCGTGCTGGACAACGCGGGCGGCACGATTCAGGCAGACGGGCAGCTTGACGTGTCGGCGCAGACGGTGTCGAACGATGGCGGCTCGATTGCGAATGGTGGGACGGGCGCGACGAATGTGAGCGCCAGCGGTGCACTCACCAATACCGGCAACGGACAGATCGGCGGTAACGGCGACGTGTCCGTGGCGGGCGGCAGCATCGACAACGCAGACGGCAGGATTGCGGCTGGTGGCGCGACGAACGTTCAATCTGGCGGCACGTTGAAGAATGCGGCAGGCCTGATCCAGGGGAACGGCGCAGTCACGGTCTCCGCACAAGGCGCACTCGATAACACCGGCGGCCAGATCGAAGCGGACGGCGTAGCGGCGACACTCACGGCTGCCGGCGCGTCGGTCGATAACACGAACGGACGTATCGCCAACGTCGGCACCGGCGCAACGACCATCGACGCGGCAACGATCACGAACGCGAACACGGGAGGCGTGAATGGCGCTGGCGTAATCGGCGGCAATGGCGACGTGACGCTTAACGCGCAGGCGTTGTCGAACACTGACGGCGCACAAACGCTGTCGGGCCATGACCTGACGCTGAGCGTTGCACAATCAGTCGATAACCGCGGCGGCTCGCTTTCTGCTACCCATCACCTCACGCTCGACCAGGCGGGCGCAACGGTTCTGAACCAGGGCGGATCACTTCATGCGGACGGCACGCTGGCCCTGAACATTGCGTCGCTCGATAACACCGCGGGCCGCATCGGCAACGACACAGGCAGCAGCGGCAGCGTTGCGATCCATACCGGCACGCTCGCGAACCAGAACGGCTCGATTGGCAGCGACCAGAACCTCGACGTCACGACGACCCGGCTAACCGGCGACGGCCACCTCGTCGCGGGCAACGACGGTGCCATCACGATCAACGGCGACTACACGCAGAGCGCGGCAAACCTGATCCAGGCGAATCACGACCTGACGTTCAGCGTGACCGGCGACTTCACGAATCAGGGCACGCTCGGCGCGGTCAACGCGTTGACGCTCAATGCCGCGAACATCGACAACCAGGCAGGTGCGGAACTCAATTCATCCAGCACGACCGTCAACGCTGCGAACGCAATCAGCAACGAAGGCCGCATCGAAGGCGATACGGTCACGACGAACAGCACGACGCTGACCAACACCGCAGCGATCATCGGCAATACGGTCACGCTGAACGGCAGCCAGTCGATTGTGAACACCGGTGCCGCCGCGATCATCGCCGCCGCTTCCGAGCTGAACCTGTACTCGCCGGGCGACATGTCCAACACCGGTGGCGCGAACCTGTTCAGCCTCGGCGACATCAACATCGCCGCCGACGCGACACGCGACGCGAATGGCCTGCTCGCGAACCGCAGCCATTCGCTCACCAACGATCAAGCGACGATCGAGGCACAGGGCAGCATCGAGATTGCCACCGATACGCTGACGAACTCGCGCCCCGCACCAACGGTCGAGACGGTAACGACCGATGTCGATACGGTCCATCAGACCAAGCGCAGCAAATACATGGCCTGCGCAACGGGCAATAGCGACAAGGGCTACTGCACGCAGCAGATGTGGGACAACGGCTACAGCGCGCCCGTCGATGCAACATACGCCAGCTCGCAGATCGTCTCGCAGACTTCGGGCCCGAACGCGACCGACAACGTGCTGGTCGTGAACGTCGACGGCCAGCCGCAGACGATCTGGTACAACGCGATCACGGACAACGGCAACGGTACGGTCACGGTCAGCTACTGGGACGGCTACGATCCGAACGTCAACTATCTGCCGTCCACGGAGTACGCAAGCCGCAGCGACGGACACAAGGGTTACCAGCGCGTCGAGATCGCGCGCGACACGACCACCACCACGCAGCAGGATCAGGTAACGGGCGCGCAGGCACAGCAGGCGCAACTGTTCGCGGGCGGCAACCTGACGCTCGCGAATGTCGGCACGCTGAACAACAGCTACAGCGCGATCGCGGCGGGCGGTTCGATCCGGATCGGTGCAAACCAGCAGGATGGCGAAATAGGCAACGGGACCGGCAATTATGGCGGCACGACGGTCAATAACACCGGGCAGACGCTGTACCAGTACCAGCGTCAGGACATCGTGTCGACCTATGCGTGGAACGAGAACATCACGCAGGATGTAGGCCAGGTTGTCGAACCGTCGATCGTGCTCGCGCCCGTGGCGATCGGCGGCACGGGCGGGACCATCATTGCGAACAACGCGGTGCAGATCAGCGCGACGGACGTGAATAACACCAACGTTGCGGCCGAGAACTCCGCGACCGGAGCGACGGGTGGCACGCTCGGCGCCAACCAGCTGATGAAGGGGACCCAGGTCAAGGCACCACAGACGGTTGCGGGCAGTAGCGGCTCGTTGAACCTGAGCCTGCCGAAGAGCGGACTCTATACGTTCGCGAGCGCACCCGATGCGTCGTATCTGGTCGTAACCGATCCGCGTTTGACGAGCTATACGGGCTTCATCTCGTCGGACTACATGCTCGGTCAGCTTGGCCTGAATCCGCAGAGCGTGGAGAAGCGTCTCGGCGACGGCCTGTACGAAGAACAACTGGTGCGCGAGCAGATCACCCAACTCACCGGGCGTGTCTATCTGCAGGGTTATACGAACAACCTCGACGAATATCAGGCGCTGATGACGAACGGCGTGAACGTCGCGCAGCAGTTCGGGCTCGAACCGGGCATCGCGCTGACGGCCGCGCAGATGGATGCGCTGACAAGCGACATCGTGTGGCTCGTGAACCAGACCGTCACGTTGCCTGACGGCACGACGCAGCAGGTGCTGGCGCCTGTCGTGTATCTCGCGCAAACGCATGCGGATGATCTTCAGCCGGGCGGCGCGCTGATTGCGGCGGATGACGTGGCCATTCACGCCACGGGCAGCGCGACGAATAGCGGCATCATCAGGGGCGGCACGCAGACGGTGTTGAGCGCGACCGACATCCTGAACCGGGGCGGCACGATCGCGAGCAGCGGCACGAACGGGACGACGATCGTCTCCGCGACGAACGATGTCGTGAATGCGTCGGGGCAAATTGCGGGCAACCGCATGGCGGTGCTGGCGGGCAACGACATCACGAATACGACGCTGGCCGATACGGTGGGCGTGAGCAACGCGGCCGGTAACAGCAACGTCAGTCAGACGCTGCTCGGCGCGCAAGGCACGATTGCCTCGACCGGCGACATGGTGATTGCGGCGGGTCACGATCTGACGGTGCATGGCGCGAATATCGCGGCGGGCGGCAACGCGCAGATCACCGCCGGCCACGACATCACGGTCGATGCGGTGCAGTCCGCCACCTCGCAATCGCTCGCGCAGAATGACCGGCATCACTGGGAAGCAGACAGCGTTACCCACCAGACCAGCGCGATTTCGGCAGGCGGCGACCTCGCGATACAGAGCGGCAACGACTCAACGTTCAAGGGCGCAACGGTGACGGCGGGTGGCGACATGGAGGTCGTCGCGGGCGGCAACCTGACGGCGACCACGGTGACCGATACCGCGAAATTCGACAACGTCGCCGCCGATGACAGGACCCGCCAGGAAGTCGACCATACGTACGACGAACACGCAGTCGGCACGACCTTCACGGCGGGCGGCAATGCGACGTTGGGGGCTGTGAGCAGTGACGCGAGCAAGGGCAACGTCACATTGACCGGTTCGTCGTTGACGGCAGGCATGATGGATGGCGTGGACAACGGCAGTGGTACGGCGACCATCGCGGCAACCGGCAACGTGACGATCAACGAAGCCCGCGAGGAGCACGATAGTTATCAGGGAGTCGAATCGAAGCGCGGCAGCTTTGTCAGCGGTTCGACGACAGATATGACGCAGAACTCGCAGGCCAGCATCGGTGTCGCGAGCACGGTGTCGGGCAACACGGTGACCGTACAGTCGGGCCGTGACCTGACGATTCAGGGCAGCAACGTGGTCGGCACGAACGACGTGAAACTCGCGGCAGCGGGCAACGTGTCGATTACAACGTCGCAGGACACGCTGAATTCACAGAGCACTTACGAGAAGCGCGAATATGGCTTCCTGTCGGGCCTCAATCCGCTGAACCAGCTCGATGGCGGCCTGCAGGGCTACTCCATCGGCACACGCACCACCTCCGACGCACAACAGGCCACGCAGGTGGCGAACACAGGTAGCCTGGTCGGCTCGCTGAACGGCAACCTGACCATTACCGCAGGCAACGACCTGCATGTGACCGGCAGCACGCTGCACGCAGCCAACGACCTGAATCTCGCGGGCAAGACCGTGACGATCGATGCGGCGCAGGACATCGCCACGCAGAACGAACAGCAGTCGTTCAGACAGACTGCGATTTCCGCGGGCGTCAGCAACCCGGTCATCGCGGCCGTGCAGACCGCGAACCAGATGCGCAAGGACGTCAAGCAGACGAACGGCGACGCGCGGCTCGACGCGCTCGCCGCCGCAACGACGGGACTGGCGGCAAAGAATGCTTACGACGCGGTCATGAGCGACCCGACGGCGGTCGGCGGCGTGGGAATCAACGTATCGCTTGGCACGAGCCACAGCAACAGCAACTCGACGGCATCGTCGAGTACGGCTGTGGGCAGCACTGCGTCGGCGGGCCATAACCTGACGATCGCGGCAGCCGGCGCGGGAGCGGACAGCCACATCGATATCATTGGCAGCAACCTGAAGGCAGGCAATGACGCCACGCTCAATGCCGAAGGCAACATCAATCTTCAGGCCGCGCAGAACACCGACAGTCAGCAGAGCACGAATAGCGGATCGAGCGCGAGTATCGGCGTGACGTTCGGCGTCGGAAAGGAGAACGGCATCTCGTTCCAGGCCGGCGTGTCCGGCACGAAGGGCAATGACAACGGCAGCGATACGACGTGGACCAATACACATGTCGACGCGGGCAACACGCTGACGCTGCAATCGGGCGGCGATACGAATCTCAAGGGCGCGGTAGCCGATGGCCAGCAGGTGATTGCCAACGTTGGCGGCAACCTGAATATCGAAAGCCTGCAGGACACGAGCACTTACGACTCGAAGCAGCAGAGCGGTGGCGTATCGGTGAGCGTGTGCGTGCCGCCGATCTGCTACGGCGCTTCGAGCGTGGCGGGCAACCTCGGCCAGCAGAAGCTGAACAGCAACTATGCGAGCGTGACGGAGCAGTCGGGCATCAGTGCGGGCGACGGCGGCTTCCAGATTAATGTGAAGGGCAATACGGACCTCAAGGGGGCCGTGATTTCCAGCAGCGATGCAGCGGTGCAGAACGGAGCGAACAGCCTGACGACCGCGACGCTTACGCATAGCGACATCGAGAACAGGGCTGACTACAGCGGGCAGTCGGTCGGGATCAGCGGCGGCTATGGCGGCGACATCGGCAAGAGCCAGGGCGGGACGGCGAACAATACGAATCCGGTGCCGGGTACGACGCTGCCGAAGAGCGGCGGGCTCGCGATGGCGCCGCCGATCGTCATGGGCGCATCGGGCGATGCCAGCGGCACGACGAAGAGTGCAATCAGCGGCGGAGCCATCACGATCACCGATGGTGCGAAACAGCAGCAGCTTACCGGACAGACGGCGGATGAAGCGGTGGCGAACATCAGTCGCGACACGTCGGACACGCTGGGCTCGATTGCACCGATCTTCGACAAGGACAAGATCGAAGCCGGGTTCGATATCACGAGCCAGTTCATCAATCAGGTCGGGACGTTCGTGAACAACCGCGCGAAGGAAGCGGACGCGGCGAAGGCGGCGGCGAATGATCCGAACCTGACGCCGGAACAGCGCGCGGCGGCGCAGCAGCAGGCCGATCAGCTGAATGCAGAGTGGGGGCCGGGTGGGTCGTATCGGCAGGTGCTGACTGCGTTGAGCGTGGCGGCGGGCGGGAATGTGACTGGCGGCATGGGCCAGTTCGCGCAGAGTGCGACGGTGGCGTATTTGCAGGAACTTGGCGCGAATGGGGTCAAGCAGATCGCGGACAGTCTGGGTAGCGAAGAGGCACGCGCGGCCCTGCATGCAATCGTCGGTTGTGCGGGCGCGGCGGCAAGTGGCCAGAGTTGCGGCGCGGGTGCGATGGGGGCTGCGGCGAGTTCGGTGCTGGGCAGCCTGCTCGCGCCAACCGATGGGATGTCGGCAGAGGACCGTCAGGCACGGGAGAATCTGGTGACGAGCCTGGTGGCGGGGATCGCCACGGCGTCCGGGACGAATGCGGCGACGGCGACTGGTGCAGCACAGATCGAAGTGGAGAATAATCAGGTTGCGCCGCCGCCACAGATGGCGCTGCCGCCGCCCTGGTTGTCCGGATTCAAGCTGCCCGGTTTCAAGGGCGAGACGGCGAGCAAGGGTGACGGGGTCATTGCGGACCCGGCCACGGAGCTTGATCCAACCATCAAGCCAGATGGGTCGTTGGTCTATCCGATGCCGGACGCGAAGCAGCTTGGCGACTGGATCACGGCGATCATTCCGGATCAGGTCAAGGGGCTGGTTGATTACATCACTACGGCGGCGGGTGGTGGCGATTCGAGCAAGGCCACAAACACCGTGAGCGGAGCGGATAGCGCCGCGAATGCTGCTAACAGCGGGCTGCTGAACAATCAACTTGCCGCAGAACAGATCGCGAATGGTCATGCGTTCGACAAGCACGTGATCGATCAGAATGAGTTTGGTGGTTCGATCACGACGCAACAGCAGTTTGCCGATCAGATAGAAAATATACTCAACAACCCTTCGGCGACGAAGCAACTGAGCAACGGGCGTTCCGCATATTGGGACGATTCTTCCGGTATGGTTGTTATCCGGAACCCGAATGCGGCGGACGGCGGAACTGCGTTCAAGCCGACGAATGGGAAAGCGTATTTCAATAACTTGAGGTGAGGTAACTATGAAGCTCAAACGAATTGCCGAGGATACTGAGATCGAGCTTAGTCTCGATGAGTTACTTGTTCTCAACGCGGCTCTTAACGAGGTTTGCAACGGCATTGACATGTTCGAGTTCGAAACACGGATCGGTGCCCCACGAGCTAAGGTAGAGCGTCTGTTGGCGGAGATTCAAGCCGCGCTTGATCAGGTCGAGAAGAGATAGAGGGTTCGTAAGCTGCCGGTGGAGGTGTTCGCGCACGGTCGAAATTTGTTGCCACAAACGACGGGACTGCAAACGACGGCAAAACAACTGCGGGTTCGGGTCGCAAAATCAACGTAAAGTGAAAACTATGGAACTCAATCGGATCAAGTTACTTCTTCACGGATTGGCGCTCTCGCATGGGCTGACGGACGCTGATTTGCATGCGTATAACCATACAACGGACGACTTCGAGTGGCATATCGACTGGAAAAAGAATTTGACGGAAACATTTGAAAGCAAGACGAAACGTCTTAAGGCCGCAATCAATCTATACGACGACGCAATGGCTAAGGGTGACTTGCTTACCGCAAGAGCGGGGTTAGTTCGTGCAGGAATCCAACTTCAAAGCTTGGCGAGTTTTTTTGATGGTATGACGCACGACGTGAAGAAGGCATATGGAGAACCCCACTTCAATTGGCCTGAGTTCCCTGACGGCAATTGGAAAATTCCTCCCGAGTACGATTTTAAAAGCTGATGACAACGGCGCAAGACAAACTTCTCCCATGCTCCCGCTGTAATAGCTTGAACCTTAGTAGTCTTGGGAACTATGAGATTTTTGACGTGCGCGGCTGGGAAGATGACCGGGTGCAGTCAGATTCTCCGACATTGCGGGTGGTACTAACCCGAACAGTTTGAATGAGGTGCGCGCCCTCTGGCAAGCAGGAAGGGCTAACTCAATGCAGGACTTGGTAGGTCCCGCATTGCGTGACATCAAGGCGGCCGGTGCGGGAGCTGCAAGCAACATCGATGTCGCCGGCAGAAACCTCACCGCAGGCAATAACGCCACGCTCAATGCCGAAGGCAACATCAACCTTCAGGCTTCGCAGAACACCGACAGTCAGCAGAGCACGAACAGCGGATCGAGCGCGAGTGCCGGTGTGACGTTCGGAGTCGGAAAATCGAATGGCATCTCGTTTCAGGCCGGCGTGTCGGGCACGAAAGGCAACGGCAACGGCGGCGATACGACCTGGACCAATACCCAGGTCAACGCGGGCAACACGCTGACGCTGCAATCGGGCAGCGATACGAACCTGAAGGGAGCGGTGGCGAATGGCCAGCAGGTGATCGCCAATGTCGGCGGTAACCTGAATATCGAAAGCCTGCAGGACACGCGCACCTACAACTCGAAACAGCAGAGCGGGGGCGTGTCGGTAAGCGTGTGCGTGCCGCCAATCTGCTATGGCGCGTCCAGCGTGGCGGGCAATATCAGCCAGCAGAAGCTGAACAGCAACTATGCGAGCGTGACGGAGCAATCGGGCATCAGCGCGGGCGACGGCGGCTTCCAGATCAACGTGAAGGGCAATACGGACCTCAAGGGGGCCGTGATTTCCAGCAGCGATGCGGCGGTGCAGAGCGGCGTGAACAGCCTGACGACCGCGACGCTCACGCACAGCGACATCGAAAACAGGGCTGACTACAGCGGGCAGTCGGTCGGCATCAGCGGCGGCTACGGTGGCGACATCGGCAAGAGCCAGAGCGGCACAGCGAGCAATACGAATCCGGTGCCGGGCACGACGCTGCCGAAGAGCGGCGGGCTTGCGATGGCGCCGCCGATCGTCATGGGCGCATCAGGCGATGCCAGCGGCACGACGAAGAGCGCAATCAGCGGCGGGTCGATCACGATCACGGATGAGGCGAAGCAACAGCAACTGACCGGGCAGACAGCCGATGAGGCCGTCGCGAGTATCAGCCGCGATACGTCCGATACGCTGGGGTCGGTTGCACCGATCTTCGACAAGGACAAGATCGAGGCTGGGTTTGATATCACGAGCCAGTTCATCAATCAGGTGGGCACGTTCGTGAACAACCGGGCGAAGGAAGCGGACGCAGCGAAGGCGGCGGCGAACAATCCGAACCTGACGCCGGAACAGCGTGCGGCGGCGCAGCAGCAGGCCGATCAGCTGAATGCAGAGTGGGGGCCGGGTGGGTCGTATCGGCAGGTGCTGACTGCGTTGAGCGTGGCGGTGGGCGGGAACGTGACCGGGAGCATGGGGCAGTTTGCGCAGAGTGCGACGGTGGCTTATTTGCAGGAGCTGGGCGCGAGCGGAGTCAAGGCCATCGCGGACTCTCTGGACAAGGACAGCACGGCGGCTGGCGAAACGGCACGTGCGGCCCTGCATGCAATTGTCGGTTGTGCGGGGGCGGCGGCGAGCAGCCAGAGTTGCGGCGCGGGGGCGATGGGGGCATCGGCGAGTTCGCTGCTCGGTACGTTGCTCGGGTCGACGGATGGGATGTCGGCTGAGGACCGTCAGGCACGGGAGAATCTGGTGACGAGCCTGGTGGCGGGGATTGCCACTGCGTCGGGGACGGATGCAGCGACCTCGACTGGTGTGGGGCAGATCGAAGTGGAGAATAATCAGGTCGCGCAGACGACATCAATGGCATCGCCGCCGCCGTGGTTGTGGTTGACGCACGGCACACCGGTCATCTCCCGACTACGGCGCAGCAGCGCCCAGATACGCCGGTAGCCGTAGGTTGGCAGATACGCCACATGTCCTCGAATTTCCTCGACCAGACCGGCATCATCGGTCACGCGGGCACGGCGACCATCCCGCTAATCGGACGGACGACTCCGCTTCACCGCCACGGCAGAGCGCGCCACGCCGAGAACTTCGCAGACCGTCTTCATCGGTCGTCCCCTGGCAGCAAGGGCGAGCGCGCAATCAGGTTTTTTGACCGGCCCCAATCCACGGCTTCTTTCAGGATTTCGACCTCCAGCGTCTTCTTCCCGAGTAGCCGTTGCAGTTCCTTGATTTCCTTGATGGCGGCGACCAGCTCAGATGCCGGCACAACGGTTTCGCCCGCCTTCACCGCCGCCAGGCTGCCTTCCTGGTATTGCTTGCGCCAGCCGAACACCTGGTTGGCGTTGACGCCGTGCCGACGTGCCACGGCCGACACCGATGCTCCCGGCTCCAGTGTTTCCTGCACGATGGCGATTTTTTCCTGCGCCGTGCGCCGACGACGGCGCTCCGGCTCGGTCAGAATTTCGATGCTTTCCACGTAATGACCAGGCTTATTGATAGGCACAAGACTATCCCTTATTTTAAGAGAGTCCTTGTGTCCTCAGATACGTGGGGCCGCTCCAGTTTGCTTGTTCGCTGCATTCGTTGTCGGGTTTGGGGCATTCATTCTTTCGGGGATTTGTCGAATTTTCTTGTATCTTGGAGACAACCAGTCCATGCGAACAATAAATGAAACTGTTGAGCGATTCTCCAACGAAGTTCGGTCCGTGGTTTAAGCGGTAGGGAGAGGCCTGAGTACTGGGGCACCTCCTGTTTGTGGCTGGCTATGCGGTCGCTGCCATAGTCGCCATATTCGCCAGTGTCTACGCGTGGCGCAGAGTGATCCGCCCGCGCTTTGTCGTCAACGGATGACTACCGCATCGTGCAGGCGTGCTGCGGGCGAAAGGCCACGATAAATAAAATAACTCTCGGCCGCCCGATCCTATTCGGCCGCGACCTTCAGATGGTTCTTCACGCCCGAGACACCCTTCACGTTCTGCACGACTTCCGCGGCCGCCGACTTATCGTCTGCCGAGGGCACCGAGCCCGTGAGCCACACGACGCCCTTGCGCGTCTTCACGTGGATATGCGTCGACTTGACGTTCTTCGCCGCGAGCAGATCCGCCTTGACCTTGGTCGTGATGGCGCCGTCGTCGATGTGCTCGCCGATGGTTTCCGATGACGCGGACGGCGCCGTCGTCGCGGTCTGTGCGGTGGCATTCAGGGCGAATGCGACGACAGCGATGCTGCTCGCGGTCTTCAGAAGCTGGATCGTCTTCATGGTTTCTCCTTCGGGTGTTGATGAGAATGGACGGTTTTGTTGCTGGTGACCGATCGTGGCCGAAATCGCTGATGATCCACGTAGAGCCGTTGCCACGACGACTCCATCGGGGCCTGTTTTTCGCCATCGCTCGACACCGAATGCGACGCTTGCAGGGACTTTTCTATTGGCCGAAGCTCACATCCGTCATGCCGAGTCGGGCCGCAAGCAGTGTGCCAACCACGTTCGTGCAGACGACTCATGCACACGTATCGCTGTCGAAAAAGCGTCGCGGCATCGGGTTCGTGGCCGAGGATGAGTGCATGAACGATACGCGTCGAGTTTCGCGTGGTCGTCCGATAACGTGGACCGGAAATTTCAGGGCGCTTGTAAAAAAGGGCGTCTCCCGCCTATGCAGATACGCGAGCCCGAATAGCCAAAGCGTAAATAAAACAGCAGCTTGAGAAACCTGGTACGACAGTTGCTCCAATGAGCGAAAGCAGCTTTCCTGGCCCTTGGCTGTTACGGCTATCAACGAACGGAATCTCACGCCAATGCCTTCCATCGAATTACGTACGAGGCAATCGCTTGCACTGACGCCTCGGCTTCAGCAATCGGTGCGCCTTCTGCAACTGTCGGCGCTGGAGTTTCAGCAGGAATTGCGCACGGCACTCGATACGAATCCGTTCCTCGAATACGATTCGTCGGAAACGGAAGACGTCGCGCTAGCCACGACGTCGCCGGCCGAAGAAGCGGGCGCGCTGCCCGCGGCCGATACGCTCGCCGCCGAACCCGGTGCGTTGCCCGCCGAAAACGCCGATGGCGACACGCTGGAAAGTACAGGTCAGGACGACATGCCCGGCGATTTTTCGGGCGACTACGGCGCTCGCACGTCGACACGTCAGAACGGCGATGCCGATGGCAGCGATCCGGCCGATTGGGCCCGCTCGCAGCCGACCTTGCGCGAGCAGTTGCACGATGCGCTGCGTCTTTACCGGCTCGACGACCGCGACCGCGCGGTGGCGCGCTTCATCATCGAGGCGCTCGACGACGACGGCTATCTGCGGCAATCGCTTGCCGATCTTGCCGACAGCGTGGCCGATAGCGTCGAACTCGAACCGGCCTTGACCGAGGAAGACCTGCTCGTCGCACTGCGTCTCGTGCAGTCGCTCGATCGCCCGGGGCTCGGCGCGCGTTCGCTGTCGGAATGCCTCGCACTGCAGATCAACGCATTGCCCGACGATACGCCCGGACGCGAGGTGGCGCGGCAGATCGTCGAGCATCATCTCGAACGTCTCGCGCGCCGCGAGCAGGCCGAATTGCAAAAGCAGATCGGCTGCGGCGCGGAAGAGTTGCGCGTGGCCTGCATGCTCGTGCGCAAGCTCGATCCGAAGCCCGGCAATTGCTATGGCCGCGCCGAGGACAACTACGTGGTGCCCGACGTGATCGTGCGTCAGGCGCGCAACAAGTGGGTCGTGTCGGTCAATCCGGCCGTGCAGCCGCGCGCGCGGATCCATCGCATGTATGCGCGGCTTTTCGCGCAGTCGGCGGGCGCGAGCCGTTCGCCGCTCGCGCAGCAGTTACAGGAAGCGCGCTGGCTGATCCGCAATGCGCAGCAGCGCTTCGATACGATTCAACGCGTCGCCGAGTGCATCGTCGCGCATCAGAAAGCGTTCTTCCAGTACGGCGAAATCGCGCTGAAGCCGATGGTGTTGCGCGACGTCGCGGACGAACTCGGTCTGCATGAATCGACGATCTCGCGTGCAACGGGCAACAAATACATGGCCACGCCGCGCGGCATTTTCGAATTCAAGCATTTCTTCCCGCGCGAACTCGGCACCGAAAGCGGCGGCACCTGTTCGGCCGCCGCGGTGCGCGCGCTGCTCAAGGAGATGATCGCCGCCGAGAACACGCGCGATCCGCTCTCCGACGTGACGCTCGCGAAGATGCTGGCCGATCAGGGCGTGCTCGTCGCGCGGCGCACGGTGGCGAAGTATCGGCATTTGATGAAGGTGCCGCCGGCGGAATTGCGCCGGCAGTTCTGATGGCAGGTTCAGGCGCAACGCGCCTGATCGCGCGTTCCTTACTATCATCGTCGGCTCGCGCGTGAGCCGCGCCACTCAGACTCCTCGTCATCCATCGTGCGCGCGAGGCCGATGCGCTCCCAGCCGGGGCAGCCCCAGACAGCCACAAACTCGATCTCGAAGCAGATGAGCTGCCACCCAAAAAGCCTGGCACGATGCCATGCGACCCAGTTCGCGAACAGCAGAATATAACGGCACTCTTCCTGCATGACCGGTTCGAACGCATCGATGAGTTCGGGCGGAAAGGAACCGGAGCGGCGTGCGAGTTCGAAAAATCCGAATGCAAAGAATCTGTCCACGCATTCGCCGTAGCCGGTCACGAGATAGGCTCACTCGGCGTCTTTCAATAGACATAGGGCGGCTCGCTGGCAAGCGTGATGCCGTATGCCCGCACATGCGCGATAGCACCTCTTTGCGGCGGCCTTCTTCCCATGCGTTGAGCGTGAGCGCGTTGGGCTGTTCCTGCGGCAGGTGCGGTACGCGAAAGCCGGGGCGGCAGCGTGGCATGCATCCTGTACCGGTTGCTCCATGGGCAACGCTCGGCAAGACGGCATCTTCGATTCTGCACGATGCACGACATACGTGCGAGGTCGCGGCGCGGCAGAAGCCATTTGTAATGTCGAACCCGTAACGACAGGACGGTTGACGTCGCGCGGACTTGCGTCAAGAATCGAGCGCCGGGTGCGTTCCTGAAGCGGATTGACGAGGCCTCATCCGGCGCTTCTTGCAGCGCTGCTTTCCGCACTTCTGCCCGCGCCTCATCCGGCAATTCCGGCGCGTCTCGACTCGTGGTTGGGGAACTTCATGATCCTTCGTTTCCGTGTTTCGTTGCACCGCTTCCATGCGGCGGGATGGCCGGTCGCGGCGCTGGCGGCGACGTTTTCCATCGTCACCCTGGCGTCGTTCAGTGAACGAAGCATGGCGGCCACCCCTGGCGATTTGCCGAATGCAACGCAAAGCGCGCAGGCGGTGGAGCGCGCGGCGTCCGGACCCGCCGCGAATCAGCCCACGCCCGGCAATGCGGGCGAGCCGAACGCCACGACCTCGCGCACCGGTACGGAGCCGCGCAAACATTCGGCTTCACAATGGAATACGCAAGCAGCAACGAATGCCTCGGACGCCACGGCAACATCGCATGCCACGGATACCACGGATGCCACACAACACGACGGCAAACCATCGACGCCCGCCATTCCCGTCCCGCCGGAAACCACGAGCGTCACCACGCATTCGCTGCGGCTCGATGGCCGCAAGCTCGACTACACCGCGACGGCCGGCAATCTGCTGCTGCATGACAAGACCGGCGCGGCCAACGCCAGTGTCTTCTATGTCGCCTACACGGTGCCGGGCAAAACGCCGGCGACGCGACCCGTCACCTTCCTGTTCAACGGCGGCCCCGGCGCCGGCAGCGTGTTCCTGATGATGGGCTCGTTCGGACCGAAGCGCGTACGCACCGCGAGTCCCGCGAGCACGCCGCCCGCGCCGTACACGTTCGAAGACAACCCCGACAGTCTGCTCGACACGACCGACCTCGTCTTTATCGACGCGGTCGGCGCGGGCCTGTCGAGGATCGTCGGACATGGCACGGGCAAGGATTTCTGGGGCGTCGACGAAGACCTCAACGCGTTCGCGCAGTTCATCGATCGCTATCTGACCGTGAACCAGCGCTGGGATTCGCCGAAGTATCTGCTCGGCGAATCGTATGGCACCGCGCGCGCCGCGATGCTCGCGTACAAGCTCGGGCAGAACAATATCGCGCTGAACGGCGTGATCCTGATGTCGTCGGTGCTCGATGCGTCGGCGTTCTCGCCGGGCTTCGATTTAAAGAGCGAGAGCTATCTGCCGAGTTTCGCGGCCATTGCGTGGTATCACGACAAGATCACGCCGAAGCCCGCGAGCTTGCCGGCGTTTCTCGACGAAGCGCGCGCGTTCGCGCGGGGACCTTACGCACAGGCCCTTGCGCGCGGCGATGCATTGCCCGATGCCGAGCGCGATGCGATTGCCGCGCGCGTTGCGTACTTCACCGGGCTCGACGTGGGCTATGTGAAGCGCAATCGTCTGCGGCTTTATCCGTCGCGTTTTCGCAGCGAGTTGCTGCGCGACCGCTCGCGCACCGTCGGCCGTTACGACGCGCGTTTCGAAGGCATCGACTTCGACGACGCCAACGAGCATCCCGACTTCGATGCGTCGGTGAGCGGTATCTCGAGCGCATTCGACGCGGCGCTGCATCGGCATTTCGCGGAAGACCTGCACTTCACGCCGGCGGACCGCTACGAGGTTTTCAACGACGACGCGCTGCGGCAATGGGACTGGAAGCATCGCGAGTGGTGGGGCGAGCGCTTGCAGTTGCCGTACCCGGCCGGCGATCTGGCCGAGGCGATGCGGCAGAACCCGCAGTTGCGCGTGATGTCGCTGAACGGCTACTTCGATCTCGCTACGCCGTTCTACGCGACCGAGTATGCGCTGGCGCATCTCGGCATCGATTCGCCACTGCGCGAGAACGTGCGCATCACGTACTATCCGACCGGCCACATGATCTATCTCGACGATGCCGCGCTGCATGTGCTCAAGCACGATCTGGCGGGCTTCTACGCCGCGCAGCCGCATTGAGTGTCCGCACGAAAGCGTGTCGCGCGCATGAAATCGGCGTGGAGTCGAAAGGTATAATTCCACGCACCGTGGGGCAGGCCGCCGCCGCTTGCTCCACCCACCGGTTTCACCGATCGCCGCCCATGCCATTCACCCCGATCCCGTCTTTTACGCGCAAACGCATTTCCGACGTGGTGTCCGACCAGGTCAAGCAACTGATCTCGGAAGGCACGCTGATGCCCGGCGACCGTCTGCCCGCCGAGCGCGATCTCGCGGCGCAGCTCGGCGTATCGCGGCCGTCGCTGCGCGAGGCGCTGATCCGGCTCGAAGCGGACGGCTATATCGAAACATCGGGGCGGGGCGGCTTCACGGTGGTCGACGTCACCGCGCCGATCATTTCGAAGCCGCTTGCCGAACTGCTGCTGCAGAATCCGCGTACCAGTGCCGACATTCTGGAGTTGCGCCAGGGGCTCGAAGCGATTTCGACCGTCTACGCGGCGCAGCGCGCGACCGCCGCGGACCTCGAGCGGATCGGCACGGCGTTCGAGGCGCTGAAGGCCGCTTCGCTGTCGCGCGATCGCACGAGCCTCGCCGAACTCGACGCCGCGTTTCACCTCGCGATTGCCGACTCCACGCACAACGTCGCGCTCGCTCATGTGATGCACGGGATTCATACGCTGATTCGCGAGGGTATGCGGCAATATCATCGCTTGATCGATTACGATGACACGATGGAAAAGCAGTTGATGGCTCAGCATCAGGCGATTTACGACGCCGTGATCGCACGCGATGCGCAAAAGGCGCGCAAGGCCGCCGAGCGGCATCTGGCGTTCGTGCGTGAAATCTATAAGGAAGACGCGGCAAAGCCGTCGCCGGCATAAATGCCCGATTCCCCGCGGCTCGCGCGTAGCGGCGAAGCACGCGGGCCAGAGCGCCACGGAACGGATTGACACCGATTGACACCACTCGTGGACTTTCTTATAGTCTTGGTCAGACCAACATGACCAAGTGAGCCGAAGTCGCCACGGCTGCCGGTGGCGGCCATGCCGGCCACGGTCCGATTGGCGTCATCCCCGCCTTTTTAAAAAGCCTATGAAAGTCGCGCTGTTTATCCCGTGCTTTATCGATGCGTTCTATCCGGAAGTGGGCATCGCCACGCTGGAACTGCTCGAACGCTTCGGCATCGAGGTCGACTATCCGCGCGAGCAAACCTGCTGCGGCCAGCCGATGGCCAATAGCGGCGCGCATGCCGACGCGGCCGCCACCGAGCGGCTTTTTGCGCGCAATTTCGCGGGCTACGACTATATCGTCGGGCCGTCCGCGAGCTGCATTCATCACGTGCGCGAACATCTGACCGCGCTCGAACAGACCGACGCAGTGAAGAAGGTGCGGGCGAGTGCCTATGAACTGGTCGAGTTTCTGCATGACGTGGTCGGCGCGCGGGAATTTCCCTGGGCCGAGTTTCCGCATCGCGTCGGTCTGCACAATAGCTGCAGCGCGCTGCGGCATCTGAAGGAGGCGTCGGTGTCGGAAATCAGGGGCACGCCGTTTTCGAAGCCGCGTACTTTGCTCGAAGGCGTGAAGGGCATCGAGTTCGTCAAGCCGGCGCGGCCCGACGAATGCTGCGGTTTCGGCGGCACGTTCTCGGTTACGGAAGAGGCGGTGTCGGTGCGCATGGGGCAGGACAAGGTGCGCGATCATCTGAATGCGGGCGCCGAGTACATCGTTTCGGGCGACATGTCGTGCCTGATGCATCAGCAGGGCTGCGCGGAACGCATGCAGGCCGAGGCGCGCTTCATCCATATTGCGCAGGTTCTCAATGGAGCGCGCGCATGAGCCGCATCGATCACGCCAAGGCCGCGGGCGCGTTCATCAAAAAGACCGAGCACGTCGCGTTTCACGATCGGCGTCTATGGGACTTGCGCGAGAAGCGCGACGCGCAGGCGCACGGCATCGCCGAATGGGAAACGCTGCGCGTGCTCGCGTCGGGCATCAAGGAACATACGCTGTCGCATCTGGCCGACTATCTCGAACAGTTTGCGGCGGCGGCCGAAGCGAACGGTGTGGTCGTGCATTGGGCCGCCACCGCCGAGGAGCACAACGCGATCGTCCATCAGCTGATGTCCGAGCGCGGCATGACGACGCTCGTGAAGAGCAAGTCGATGCTGACCGACGAATGCCGGATGCGCGAATACCTCGAACCGCGCGGTATCACGGTGATGGAAACGGATCTCGGCGAACGCATCCAGCAACTCGATCATCAGGACCCGAGCCATATGGTCGTGCCCGCCGTGCACAAGCTGCGCGCGGACGTGGCCGAACTGTTCGGCCGTACGATCGGCACCGATCCCGACAATAGCGACATTCACTATCTCGCCGAAAGCCAGCGCATGAATACGCGGCCGTATTTCGTGCGCGAAAAGACGGCCGGCATGACCGGCTGCAATTTCGCGGTGGCGGAAACGGGCACGGTGGTCGTCTGCACGAACGAGGGCAATGCGGACCTTTCGGCGAACGTGCCGCCGCTGCATATCGCGTCGATCGGCATCGAGAAGCTGATTCCGAAAGTATCGGACCTCGGCGTGTTCGTCCGCATGCTGTCGCGCAGCGCATTGGGTTCGCCGATCACGCAGTACACGTCGCATTTTCGTGCGCCACGTCCCGGCACCGAGATGCATTTCATCCTCGTCGATCATGGCCGTTCGGAGCGGCTCGCGATGGAGGACTTCTGGTACTCGCTCAAATGCATTCGCTGCGGCGCGTGCATGAATACGTGCCCCGTGTATCGGCGCAGCGGCGGGTTGTCGTATGGCGGCACCTATTCGGGGCCGATCGGCGCGATCATCAATCCGACTTTCGATCTGAAACGCTATAGCGCCTTGCCGTTCGCCTCGACGCTGAATGGCAGTTGCAGCAACGTGTGTCCGGTGAAGATCAATATTCACGAGCAGATCTACAAATGGCGCACGGTGATCGCCGAGCGCCACGAAGTCCCGTTCGTGAAGCAGGAAGTCCTGAAAATGGCAGGGCGTCTGCTCGCGAGTCCGACCTTGTATCGCGCGACGGTGTCGTCGATGGGCGGCGCATTGCGGCGCTTGCCGAATTTCGTGCTCTACAACCCGCTCAATATCTGGGGCAAGCAACGCGACTTGCCGGAAGCACCGAAGATGACTTTTCACGCATGGTACAAAAAGAATCGCGGAGGCGGCGATGACAACGCGTGAGGCTTTTCTCGCGAAAGTGCGTGCCGCGCAACCCGAGGCGCGGCCGCGTCCCGAGGTGCCGCTTTTCGAGTCGGCCGGCGGCGATCCGCGCGCGCGTTTCACCGCTGCATTGGAGGCGATGGGCGGCGCCTGCGTCGAAGCGTCGAGCGCGCGCGAGGTGAGTGCATTGATTTGCGAGCGCTTCGGCGCGACGGCTTCGGTTGCCTCGGCAACGCCCGAGATACCGGGCACGCGCGAGCTTGCCGCGGGCACGGCCCCGGCCTCGCTGCAGGACGTCGAGGTCGGCGTGGTGCGAGCGCGCTTCGGTGTCGCCGAAACGGGGTCGGTCTGGTTCAGCGAGCGCGAGTATGTGGTCAATGCGCTCGGCTATATCGTTCAGCATCTCGTGGTTCTGCTCGATCCGGCGCAATTGCTCGATGGCTTGCAGGACGTTTACCGCCGCGACGATTTTCGCGAGGCACGTTATGCGGCGCTCGTCACCGGACCTTCCGCGACCGCCGATATCGAAGGCGTGCTGATTCGCGGCGCCCAGGGCGTGCGCTCGCTGACGGTCGTATGGATCACGGCGTGAGGTATCGGGTGCTCGCGCCCGTCATGGGGCGCGGCACGTCTCACGCATGCGGCGACGCCGGCCCCGGATTGCCGGCCGGACCCGGCTCGACCGGTATCTGATCTTCCACCGGCGCGTCGCCCTTGCGGGACGCCTTGCTTTCCATCTGCCCATGTCCGGGCTCGTGCGGCGTGCGGGGATCGGTCTTCACCGCATGGCTCTCCGGGTCCCACGTCAGCAGATGGCGTTGCGGATTCGCGATCTCGATGCTGCGTTCGCTGAAGCGCTCGACGATGCGCCGGTTGAATTCGCGCTGCACGCCCCAGCGCGCCGTATCGCGGCATTGCATCTGACCGGCCAGCGTGACGGCCGAGCCGTCCACTGCATCGACGCCCCAGAACGCAAAGTCCGACAGGATGCCGTTCTGGAACTTCTCGTCGGTGCGCAGCGACGCGCCGATTTCCTTGAGCGTGTCGATCGCGCGCTCCACGTCCTGGCCGAACACGATGCTCACGCGCACGGCCGCATTGCCGAGTCCG
Organism: Paraburkholderia sp. Ac-20336; assembly: GCF_017105025.1. Classification (NCBI taxonomy): domain Bacteria; kingdom Pseudomonadati; phylum Pseudomonadota; class Betaproteobacteria; order Burkholderiales; family Burkholderiaceae; genus Paraburkholderia; species Paraburkholderia sp. Ac-20336. The sequence goes on from NZ_JAAGPS010000067.1 coordinate 25,560, forward strand.
CGATTGGTATTGTTCACGGTCGACACCGAACTGAACGGCACCGTGAACAGCGAACCATCGCTGCCGCGCAGCCGCACGGTGCGGATCGACAGATATTCGACGGTGCCCGACACGCCCGCGAGCGTGACCCAGTCGCTGACCTGCATCGCGTTTTCCATCAACAGGAAGATGCCGGTGATGAAGTCCTGCACGAGCTTTTGCGAGCCGAAGCCGAGCGCGACGCCGAAGATGCTCGCGCCCGCGAGCAGCGGCCCGATGTTCACGCCGAGCTCGCTCAGGCCGGTCAGCACGACGACGAGCGCGATCACGCAGAACAACGCGCTGCGCAGCATCGGCATCAGCGTGCGCAGCCGCGCGGCGCGCATCAGATCGCCGCGCTCGGTCCAGCTGTCGAGGCGCCGTTCGGCCGCCACGTTGACGGCTTCCCACACGGCCAGCGCAATCACCGCGGCCACGCCGATCGTCGCGAGCGCCGAGGCGAGCCGGTGGCCGATCGTGCCTGTGCGGAACAGATCGACGACGTCCACGCCCCATGCCTGCAACAGCGCGAGCGCGGTGACGATGCCGATGATCCAGCTCACGAGCCGCCGCAGCAGCGGGTAATAGCGGTACGCGTGCTGATGCACGAGCGAGCGCGATGCTTCGTCCTGCACATGAAAAATACGCGCGAGCGCGCCGAAGATCACGATCGACGCGAGCCGCGCGCCGACCAGGATCGCGAGCGTCATGCCGCCGACGTGCATGAGCGTGTGATAGCCGTTCTGCACGTCGAAGGCCCAGACGAACCAGAGCGCCATGACGATCACGACCGTGACCCAGGCCCATGCGTCGGCGAGCGCGTTGCCGAACATCTGCAACGATTCGTTCGTGGAGAAGCGCTGGCGGATGCGCTTGCCGACCGGCTTCGCGCAGCGCAGTACGAGGATCGAGATCATCACGTGGCCGACGAGCGCGACCACCTTCAGCAGCGCGAGATGCGCGGCGTCGTTCATGCCGAGCGCCTGCGCGACTTCGGCGAGCGCGACACCGGCGCCGACCACGCCGACGATGCGCGTGATCCACTGGAGCACGAACGCGGCCCACGCGTCGCCCATGCGCAGCAGCCGCAGACGCGGCGCGCCCGGCTGCAGGAAGCACGCGCCGACGATCACGATGCCGCGGCACAGCGTGTAGACGTCGACGAGCGAATCGAGCGCGCGGTCCTGCGGCGTACCGGTGTCGGTGAAGAACGACATCAGCGCGCCCGCCGCGCCGACGAAGACCGCGAGCGGCAGCAGCCGCAGCACGGTGATGAGCAGCGCGCGCGGCAGGCGTTGCAGCAGCGTCCAGTGATGCGTCGCGTTGCGCTTGCCTTCGGCCTCCTCGGCGGACGGCGTTGCTTCGGCGGCGGCCGGTCCGATGGCGACGGCCTGCGTCCCGGCTTCGAGCACGGGTGGCACCGGCGGCATGCGGGTCGGTACGTCGATCTCCTGCGGGTACGCGGCGCTGTCGCCGCCTTCATCCTGTTGCGTGCGCTCGCGACGCGCCGCGAGCGCCAGGTACGCGCGCCGCAATAGCCGGCGCGTCAGCCATTCGAGCAGCAGCGCCGGGATCAGCGCGGCGAGCAGCGACCACAGGACTTCGAACAGCACCGAGCGGGCCTGCGGATTGGTGAACTGCCAGTTCCACCAGGCGCGCACCGAGGCGACGTCGAGTAAGGCCGCGACCGAGCCGCGCAGCGACTTCGCCAGATACGCGGCCCAATACGCGCCACGGCGCGCGATCTGCGAGGCGAGACCGTTGGTTTTGAACGCGTCGGGTACGAGCGAGGCCGTGCCGCTGGCCGCAGCCGCAGCCGAGGCAGGGGGCGATGCAGCGGCTGGCGCGGAAGCGGGCGGCGCGCTCAGCGCGTCGGCGGCGGCGATCGCCTGCAGCGTAGCGGCGATTTGCGCGCGCCGCTGCGGATCGTCGAGTACCGCGAGTGCCTCGCGCGCCTGCTCCGGCGTCAGGCTGATCGCGGCAGCGGAAGCAGGCGAGGCGGCAGGCGTGGCGCAGAGGGCCGGCGCGGCGCCGGCAAGCAGGACAACGAAGAACCAGAGACGCAATAGTTTTTGCATGGGGTCTGAAGCAGATCTGAAGCGGCCGTAAAGCCAAGGGGATGCAACGAATGCGGACGATTGTGCCGGAATGCGGGACGTGTTTCAGCGACACTGACCAAGGACCGACACCCGCCGGGGCGCACAAGTTCCTCGCGCGGCGGTCCGCCGGACGGCCCGGAGCGCCTGGAGCGGGCAGAGACGGCGTGCTTGCCCGGGCTTACGGGCGAAGTAGCACGAAGCCTGCCCGGAGCCGGTTCAGGTGGAAAACAGAGGGGTGGAAAGGGCGTGGCGCGCTCGGGTAAACGGGCGTGACGGCGGCTCAGCAGCGTGTGGACGACCACTAGCGGATGCCGGCTCGCGGCACGAATCGCTACCCAGGAGTGGGGCAGGCCGAGGAGAAAATTCCAGCGATGCGACGGCGCGGCAAGTACGGTGCGACGATCTCAGTGCGGCGATCGCCACGGAACTCGATCACAGGACCCGATAAGCGTATGCAGTCAACCAGGCATGCGCCGTCACCGACAACAACACCAGGCGCTTTCAACCGCATGACCCTCGACCGGCCCGCCGCGCAAAAAAGCGCTTAAACCTCGCTCATGCCACGGACGATGCCTGCCGCTCCGCCTCGTCGTCGGCATCGGCGCCGCCCTGCGCGCCGCGTGTGCCGCCCGGCTCCTGATGCAGCCGGTTCGCATGCATGAGCCGGTACAGCGTCGCGCGCGAGATGCCGAGTTCGGCCGCGGCATCGGAGAGCTTGTAGCCGTGCCGCAGCAACGCCTGTTCGATGCCGTCTTTCTCGGCCTTGCTGCGGATTTCCGCGAGCGTGATGGCCGGGCCGCCATGCGTTTCCGGCAAGCCGAGATCGCTCGCGGTGATGAAGCGGCCCTCGCTCATCACGACCGCGCGGCGCACGCAGTTGATCAACTCGCGCACGTTGCCCGGCCACGGATAGTTCGACATCGCGACGATCGCGTCGCTCGACAGCCCGCGCAGTTTGCGCGCGCCGTCCTGGCGATACATGCTGAGCGCATAGTTGGCGAGCAGCTTGATGTCGCCGCCGCGCTCGCGCAGCGGCGGCTCGACGAGGCGCAGCACGCAGAGCCGGTGATAGAGGTCGGAGCGGAAGCGGCCGTCCTCGACCGCGCGGTCGAGATCGACGTGGGTCGCCGAAATCACGCGCACGTCGATGCTGATCGGGCCATTGCCGCCGAGCCGCTCGATCGTGCCTTCCTGCAGAAAGCGCAGCAGCACCGCCTGGCACTCGTGCGGCATGTCGCCGATTTCGTCGAGAAAGAGCGTGCCTTCGTGCGCGCTTTCGATGCGGCCGATCTTGCGTTGCAGCGCGCCGGTAAACGCGCCGCGCTCATGGCCGAACAGTTCGGCCTGCAACAGGCTCGGCGGGATCGCCGCGCAATTGATCGCGACGAAGGGGCGGCTCGCGCGCGGCGAGCGCTCGTGAATCGCACGGGCGGTCAGTTCCTTGCCCGTGCCCGATTCGCCCGCGATGAATACCGGCGCGTCGGTCACGCCGCATTTGTCGATGCGGCGGTAAAGCTGCTGCATCGGCTCGCTTTGCCCGACCATGCCGTGCCGGCCGAGCGAGGGCTCCGGCGCGATGCGCGGCTGGCGCAGGCTGGAGAGGCCGTGCGCGTGCCCGAGCGCGAACACGAGCCGGTCGTTGAGCCACGGCTGCGTGACGAAGTCGAAGCAGTAATCGAGGATAAAGCGGCTGACCAGTTCGTTCTCGCTCTGGCCCGGCACGATCTGCGCGACCCAGTTGGTCTGGACGCCGCACATGCACGAGGCCAGTGCGGAGAGTTGCTGCGAGGTGCAGTCTTCGGGCAGTTGCACGAGACCGACCTTGATGTTGCCGCGTTCGATCATCCGTTCGGCGGCGGCTGTGCTTTTCGCATGCACGGCTTGCCAGCCGGACGCGGCCAGAAATTCGACGAGCTTAGGGTCGGGCGAGTTCGCCACGCACAGAACGGTGCGCTCCGTGTCGGCAGGCGTGCAGGTGGTAGTCATGATTCCCCCGGTTCGATACAGCTGTCAGGACTGCTGTGCGACGTACTGGCCAGATAGGCCGTGCGCGCGCCAGCCGCCTGTGCCTTCTGCAGGCCGCTCCGGTTGCACGGTTCCGGAGCCGCCCTCAACGCGTAACGGTCAGAGACAAGCCGGTAGCGACGCACAGACGGCAGCGGCGGATCGCGGAAACGGGAGCGGCGTGGTGCGAACCGCCACGCACTCGATGCGGGATGAATCAGGCAATGGCGCCGCAAATAGCGTTCATTGCTGAAACTGCCCGGCGACTTTATCCCCGAATCGTGAAAACCACTAGAACCGATTGTCTCGCTCACTGCCTGATTTGTTTGCCTCGTTGACCCGATATCGGCGCTCTGATTGGCACATAGCCCCTTAACGATAAGCGAAAGCGACCAGGAGCGCCATACGAACATGCATGGATAAAGAAAGGATTTGCACGTTATCGGACTGACTTGAGCGGCTAAAGAATAAACGGTCAAGCCCACTTATGAGTGGCATCTAACATTAGATGACAAACTTCTAAGCATTTAGCGAAGTCACCGGTTCGCGACAGGCATGCGCGCGTGTTTCAAGCTTGCGACAGATTGGGCAGGCTCCGGCGGGCCGGTTTGCCGTTGCGCCGCGAGCGGTATCTTTGACCGGCCGCGCCGCGCAAGCCCCGCGCGGCCGGACCCGCGTTGCCCATGGCCGGGGGCGCGAGCCGGTAAATCGCGCCACGCGGAGCGTGATCGGATCACGAGGCTGCTTTATAGCGTGTCACGAACGAATCAATGCGCGCTATGCGGAGTGCGCGGACCGAAGGCGGGACGGCAAAAGCGCCGCGTCGGATCGCGAATGCCGACGATCGCACAAGGCTTTGACGGCACCGGCGGCGCTTGGAACGGGTGTTGGCATGGCCATTGCAACAGGACGCCCGCATAAAAAAGTTTTTGCCGCCGCTTCAATGGCACGGGGAAAGCCGGATTTAAAAAAATGGCGGCAAAAACAGGTTACTCGCGGACATGGCCGGGGAAGCCAATATCTGTTTGCGGTAGCGCGGCGGGGCCGAATAAAAAAGCAAGCGTCGGATAAAAAAGATGAGTGAAAGATTTTTGAAATCGGTCATTCAGAATCGAGCGACGAGAGGTATCGGACTCACCGTTTTCCTTTTCGGCTTTTGGTCAGGCCGACACGAAAAGGACGACGATAACGACAGGTGATGCGATTGCAACGTTTGCGAGCGACGCGCCGATCGAACGGAAGGGGCAGCGCCGGATCAGGACCTGGCCGGCGCGATGAAGCGGGGAGAGAGGCCACAGTCTCCGTAGAGAGACGGAGGTACGAGGTGAACTGGGTGCCGTGTCCGTGGTTCGACACGGGCACGGCGGCCCGGACGAGCGCCGGACTGTGCCGCATGGCGCAGTCCTGTCCGATATCGGGGGATGTCATGGAACAACTGATTCGCAAGCCGGCCGCCGTCCGCGCGGCCGGTGTTTCGAGGGCTCGCGGACTGGTCTGGCGGCGCCATGTGGTGGCGTCGCGGGCGCGCTTCTTTGCCGAGGCGCGCGTGTCGTCGGTCGATCTGTTGACGCTGGTGGTCGCCGATGCACTCAGGCGCAAGGCGCAGGCCGAGATCCGGCGCGACCTGCTGCGCGACGCCCTGTATGAAATGCCGCCGGCATGCGGGCGGCAAGCCGAACGGGACGTGCGGCGGCCATCGGAGGATGACGACGAAGGCGGCTCGTAGCGCGACGCCGATCGACAAAGCAGGTCACCCCTTCCGTACAAGAGTACAAGAAAGAGCTGCCGGAAACGCCCTCGCGGCGCCGCAGACACGCCATGATCGAGATTTTCCTGATTGCCGCCAGCACCGAAAACGCGCAGCGCGTCGTCGAGCGGCTCGACGACAGCGGTGTGCGTTACCGCCTGCGTACCGCCTACGGTTCGGTCCGGCAACTGCGCATGCATGCGCATCTGATCCGTAACGCCGACCTGCTGATCGTCGACGACGCCAATCTGGACGCGCACGGGCTGGACGGCATCGAGGAAACGCTGGCCTGCGCGCCCACGCTGCATTGCATGCTCGTGACGCCTGCGCCGTCGAGCGCGTTGCTCGGCGCGGCGATGCGCGTCGGCGTGAGTCACGTGCTGTCGTGGCCGCTCGAACCCGAGGCCGTCGGCGACGCGCTCGCGCGGATCGACGCGGCGAAGGGCGGCTGCGAGCAGCGCGGCGCGCGTATCGTGTCGCTCGCCTCGAGCAAGGGCGGCAGCGGCACGACGCTGGTCGCCGTCAATCTCGCCTGCGCGCTCGCGGCGCAGCGCAACCGCCGCGTGCTGCTGATCGACCTGAGCCAGCAATTCGCCGACGCCAGCCTGCTGCTGGCCGACCGGCCGCCGCCGATGACGCTGGCCGATCTGTGCGCGCGCGACGAGCCGCTCGACGCGGGGCTGTTCGATGCCTGCGCGATGCACGTGCGCCCGAATCTCGATCTGCTGGCCGGCGCGGGCGATCCGCTGAAGGCCGCCGAACTCCTGCCGGCGCAGCTCGAGCGCGTGCTCGCATGGGTGCGCGAGCGCTACGACGCGGTGCTGATCGACATCGGCCAGAGCCTCAATCCGCTAACGATCCGCGCGCTCGCGCATAGCGACGCGATCTGCATGGTCGTGCGGCAACATCCGCTGCACCTGCACGGTGCGCGCCGCATGCTCGATATTTTTCGCGAACTCGGACACCCGGCGAGCAAGGTGCGTGTCGTCGTCAATCAATACGAGAAGAACGCACGGATCAATCTGCCGATGCTCGAGCGCACGCTCGGCGCGAAGGTCGCGCATCAGTTGCCGCGCGACGACCGGCACGTCAACGACGCGTTGAGCCGCGGTGTGCCGGTCGTCATTGCCGCGCGCGACAGCACGCTCGCGCAGGGCCTCGGCCTGCTCGCGAACATGCTGTGGCCGGCCGGCGCCGAGCGCCACCGCAGCGTGCCCGGCCGTCTGCTCGCGGCCTGGCCCGAGGTGCTGCCGCAACTGAAGCCCGGCGTTTGAGGCCGCGCACGCCCGGGCGCTCGCGTGCATATCGGAGTAAGGTCAAACAGACCGGCGATTCCCGGTATATTGCGACGGTATAGGGGGGCGCCGACGATGAGACGGCCCCGCCGTCCAGCCACTCCAGCGAGACATTCACGTGAGCGCAGCACAGTCCACACCCGACGCGCAGGGTCGTTCCGACTTCGCGTCGATCCTGGCCAATCCGATTCTGAACACGGATTCGTATAAGGCATCGCACTACCTGCAATATCCGCCCGATGCCTCGGCAATGTTCTCGTACGTCGAATCGCGCGGCGGGCGCTATGAGCGTACGCTGTTCTTCGGCCTGCAGATGCTGCTCAAGGAATACCTGTGCCGACCCATCACCACGGCGATGATCGAGCAGGCGCGCGGGTTCTTCAGCGCGCATGGCGAGCCGTTCAACGAAGCGGGCTGGCGTTACGTGGTCGAACAATACGGCGGCTATCTGCCGGTGCGGATTCGCGCGGTGCCCGAAGGCTCGGTCGTGCCGACGCACAACGTGCTGATGACGGTCGAATGCGACGACCCGCAGGTGTTCTGGCTCGCCTCGTATCTGGAGACGATGCTGCTGCGCGTCTGGTATCCGGTCACGGTCGCGACGCAAAGCTGGCATCTGCGCAAAACGATTCGGGCGTATCTGTGCAGGAGCAGCGACGACCTCGCGCAACTGCCGTTCAAGCTGCACGATTTCGGCGCACGCGGCGTGTCGAGCGCGGAGTCGGCGGCGATTGGCGGAGCGGCGCATCTCGTCAGCTTCATGGGCTCGGATACCGTGCTCGGCGTGCTTGCCGCGAATCATTACTACAACGAAAGCATGGCCGCGTTCTCGGTGCCGGCGGCCGAGCACAGCACGATCACGTCATGGGGCCGCGAGCGCGAGATCGACGCGTACCGCAACATGATCGCGCGCTTCGGCAAGCCGGGCGCGATCGTGTCGGTGGTGTCCGATTCGTACGATCTGTTCGCCGCGCTCGACGCATGGGGCACGGAGCTCAAACAGGCCGTGCTCGATTCCGGCGGCACGCTCGTGATCCGGCCCGACTCGGGCGATCCGCGCACGATCGTATTGGAGACGCTGCGCCTGCTCGAAGCGTCGTTCGGCGCCGTGACGAACAGCAAGGGACGGCGCGTGCTCAACAACGTGCGCGTGATTCAGGGCGACGGCGTGAACCCCGATTCGATCGAGGCGATTCTCGTCGCGATGGACGAGGCCGGTTTCGCCACCGACAACATCGTGTTCGGCATGGGCGGCGCGCTGTTGCAGCAGATCAATCGCGACACGCAGTGCTTCGCGATGAAGTGCTCGGCGATCCGCCTCGGCGACACATGGCACGACGTGTCGAAGGACCCGGTCACCGATCACGGCAAGCGCTCGATGAAAGGGCGGCTTACGCTGCTGCGCCATCGCGTCACCGGCGAGTACCGCACGGTGACGCTACCGCTCGCGTGGGATGAACGCACCGTTGCCGACGAATGGGACGAGGCGCTCGTGACGGTGTTCGATTCGGGGCGCCTGTTGAGCGACGTGTCGCTGGCCGAGATCAGAAGCCGAGCGCATGAGGATGAGGTGTGAGATGCGCGTGGACTTCTTTGGTGATGTGGGTTCGTCATCGATCATGGCGGGGCCATGATGCGGCCAGATGATCCGTTTGCACGAATGACGGGCGCCGCGGCGAACGGCGGCGACGTGCTGCAATGGCCGGCCGATGCGCGAGTCGCAGAGTGTATGCGTGGCTGGTTGAACGAGGCCACGCGCGCGGACCATCCCGACACGCGGCTCTTCGCCAAACTGATCGCAGAGCGCGACGCACGCAACGAACTCGCGTTGCTCGGTTTGCCGCTGCCCGAATGGCGCGCATTGCTCGCGCGGCATTTTGGCCGCGCGACGAAATCCGCGTTACCGCAATCGCTGCCGCTCAGCCTCGAAGAACGCGCGCGCTTCATTCGCGCGCTCCACGCGCTGCTGCTTGCCCATGCCAGCGGCACGGTCCATGCAGACGACGCGCGCTGCCTCGCCACGATCATCGCGCACGCGTGCCTGCGTCCCGATCATTTGTGGCGCGACCTTGGCCTTGCCGGCCGCGACGAAGTCACGTGGATGCTCACACGCTATTTCCCGTCACTCGTCGCGTTGAACGTCGAGAACCTGCGCTGGAAGAAATTCCTCGCCGCGCAATGCGCGCTTTCGCTGGGGTTGCAACCGGGACCGGCGCCGGGTTGCCCCGGCTGCGAGGACTACGGGTATTGTTTCCCACCGCGCCGCTGATACCTCATTGACACGCCGCTGACACCCCGCTGAGGCCCACGGTCAAGTGGCGGCGCGGGGCGCTTCGTGTATGCTTGCGCGCATGGCCGACACCGCTAAGACCGCGAAATCCGCGAAACCCCAATCCGCTCCGGCGACGAAATCCGCGAAGGTGCGTCCCGAAGTGCGCTTCAGAATGCGCATCCGTCATGGCGAGTCGGTCGCGCTCGGACCGGGCAAGGTCGATCTGCTCGAAGCGGTGCGCGAATATGGCTCGATCTCGGCGGCGGCGCGCAGTCTCGACATGTCGTACCGGCGCGCGTGGCTGCTGATCGACGAGCTGAACCGCTCGCTGAAGTCACCGGCCACGCATTCGGAGCAGGGCGGGCAAAGCGGCGGGGGCTGCACGCTGACGCCGGTCGGCGAAACCATCATCCGGCTGTATCGCGAGGTCGAAGAGGAGGCGCGCCGTAGTTGCTCGAAGCAGATCGGCGAACTGGTGAAGCTGATCCGCTCCTGAGCGGCGCGCTCGCATGCCGCGCCGGGTTATGCCGCTGGGTTAGCCTCGATATATCGCGCCATGCCGCCTCAGGTGCGGCGCTCAACCATGCCGCAGACAGAACGACGAAGGCGGCACCTGGCGAAGTTGCGCGAGATGTTCGGGATGCAGCCGCGCCATCAATTCGACGAAGCTCGCGACGCTCGCCGTGCGCAACGGGTGATAGTCGATTCCGTGACGTTCGCAGACCCGCTTGAGCGTGTTCATCGAATCGTGGTCGACACAGTCCACCGGAAACACGACGATATCGGCGCCCGGCAACGCGGCGGCCAGCAAGCCCTTGCGATCCTCGACCCCGCCGTCGTGCAGCACCAGTTCGCCGCCGGCCGCATCGACGAGCCGTTTGAGCGCGGCGTTCGAGCCGGGCCGGCCACCCACGTAGACGATCCGCTTGCCCTGCACGCCGTCGAGGCTCGCACGGCGCGCGCCCGCGCCGCCGGCAGCGGGCGTGGCCGTGGCGTGCGTGGCTTCGGCGGCATCGACGGTGGCGCGTTCGAGCGCATCGCATTCGCTTTGCACGAGCTTCAACTGCGCGAGCGCCTGGTCGCGGCTGCCGCGTAGCGCGAGCGCGGCTTCCTGTTCCTGCTGCATGCGCTGCTCGGCCGCTTCGCGGCGGCTCGTCTGCAGCGCAATGCGTTGCTCGGCATCGGCGAGCCGTTCGCGCAGATAGGCCAACTCGGCTTCGAGGCCGGCGGCATCGGCGGGCAACTGGCGTGCCGCCTGAAGTTGCGCGATCTGCCCGTCGAGCGCGGCGACCGATTTATCCCGCTCGACGCCGAGTTCCTGCAGACGGTTCTGTTGCCGCTCGATCTTCTCCTTCAACGCGACGTTTTCCGCTTCCAGGGCGACGAGCCGCCGGATATCGGCGCGATTGGCCGCGCCGACCAGATGCGAGAGCATGTGCAGGTCGCCGAATGCTTTCTGGCGCACGGGCATCGTCGTGAGCGGATGCGTCATCAGCGCCCAGTAGGCGGGCGGGATATCGCCGTTTTTCAGCGCTTCGTCCCAGAGCTTCAGGAGTTCGAAGTCGTCGGCGGCCTTTTCGAAGCGGCGCACCGCACCCGCGTAGCGTTCGTCGAGCAGCTTGTGCAGCGCTTTCGCGCCCGCGCCGCCTTCGATCGCGAGTTCGACCGCCGTGTGATGGATGTCGAGGTCGCTCGCGTCGTGACGGTCGAGGTTCGTGAATTTCGGCACCAGCTTGCGCAATTCGTGCGTGCCGAGGCAGGTGCCGATGATCGAGCAGTGCAGATGGCTGTCGAGTTCGGACAGGCGCGCACGGCGCTTGACGGTGGGCGGCATGGCCTGCGACGGCGCGCAGCATGCGTCGATTGCGCGAATGCCGGTGCTCGCGAGTTCGTCGCCGGACAGTTTCAGACGCGAAGGCTGGGCAAGGGGAAACGGGGGCGTGTGCATGAAGGTCTCGAATCCGGTTCGTGTCAGTCGGGCCGCGTGCTTGCGCCCGCGTTTATCGTGCGAATGGCGCGCAGGGCGTCGCCTGCGATGTATTCGCGTCGATATAACGAGGGGCGAAAAAAAGCGTTCATGGGCGGCGTTCGTGCATCGGGGTATGAGTCGGCGGGTCAGTCGGCGGGGTGAACCAGCGTTGCTCCGGCGTGTTCATGCGGCGCTTCGGCGGCCACTGCCGCTGCCACGGTCGCGGTTCTCGCGCTTTGCGAGCGGCGCACCGCGGCGCGTTCGCGCTGGGCCGCGGAGCGCAGCACGGGACGAATCGCTTCGCCGGCCGGTCGCGCATGCTGTTCGAGCACGTGCCCGACGCAGAGGCCGACCATCGCGGCGTCGAGCCGTTCGAGTTCGGCCACCGCCTGGCGCAACGCGGGCAGATCGTTGCTGAGCGCGTCGGAGAAAATCGCATCGCGCAGATGCTCGGCGAGACGCGCTTCCTCGATCGTCGCTTTCAGTTCGCGCAGACGCGCGAAGGCGTTCGCGCGCGCCCGTCCGGCGAGGAGCGACAGCAACGGATTCAGCGCATGCGAGCCCGATGCGCCGATGGCCGCGATGCTCGACGGGTCGCCGCCGAGCATCGCGACGAAGCGCTGCACGCTGCCGTACAGGCGCCGGTAGGCGTCGACGACGTCGCGGATCGTTTCGGCCCGTCCGCGCCCGGACGCGGACTTCACCGCGACGATGGCCGACGATATCTCGTGCGCCACACGCTGGCCGTGCCCGGATTGAACGCGCGACCCGGGGGCCGGCAAAGTGGATCGACTGCGCACCGCTGAGGGCTCCTGCTGATTCGTTGCGCCTCGCCGTGGTTGCGGCAAAGCCTAGCGTAATATCCGTCAGGATATAACGAAAGCGGCCGTATGTGTTGCGGCGGACGCTGACGGTCGTGCGCTTTTGCTCGTAGACACGATCGACGCGAGTCTCCATGCGGAGCAGCGGTGCGTGTCAGCCCAGGTTTTTGACGCCGCGCGCGAAGCGCAGAAACGCCTTCACGGCCGGCGCCCGCTCGTACTGGCGGAACGCGAGCGCGATTTCCGAGGCAATCGGCTGACCGGCGATGTCGCGATACGCGACGCCGGGCAGCGCGATGCAATCGGCGAGTGTATGCGGCACGACCGCCACGTTGCCGCCGAGCGACACGCAGGCGAGTACGGCCGCGAGCGTGCCGGGGCGAGGGCCGAGACGCGGCGAAAAGCGGCCGCGCCGCGCGACTTCGAAGGTGCCCGATTCCTGTTCGGGCAGCGCGAAGCACTGGTCGCGTAACTGCGCGGGCCGCAGGCTCGCCGACGCCGCGAGCGGAGAGCTGGCCGGCAGCGCCAGTACGAATCGATCGCGATGCACGGTCACGGCCTGAATGCCGCTCGCGAGCGGCATCGGCGGGCGGATGTAGGCGGCGTCGAGCAGACCGTCGCCGAGCATGCCGGCGACTGCGTCCATCGGGACTTCCTGGATCGCCACCTCGACGCCGGGATGCGTGCCGCGAAATCCGCCGACCGCCTTCTGCAGGACGCCGACATACACCGCCGACGCCACATAGCCGACCTCGATGCGCCCCAGTTCGCCACGCTCGGCGAGCATCGCGCGCTGCCCGGCGCGTTCGAGATGGTCGAGCGCCGCGAGCGCCTCGGCGAGATAGGCGCTGCCCGCCGCGCTCAGCGCGACCGAGCGCTTGGTGCGGTAAAAGAGCCGCGCGCCGACGAGCCGCTCGGCTTCCTGGATCAGCCGCGTCAGCGACGGCGCGGCGATGCCGAGTTCGTCGGCGGCGCGCGCGAAGTGCAGTTGCCGCGCGACGCAAACGAAAGCGCGGATATGGCGCAATTCAAGTTGCCGCATGGTTTTTCGGTATTGCTTTCAGGGACAATTATTCTTCGATTCTATGTCAATGACAGACAATAATGACTTCGCTACGATAGTGTGGCTTTCGCTTCGTGCCCGCTTCGTAGCCGCTTTTTGGCCTGCTTTGCGCATCTGCTTCGTATCAGCCAGCTAGCGCGCTTTGAAAACCTTTCGTCCAATCGCTATCCGCGCCTGATCCGCCCTTAATCCGTTCCGAATCCGCCTGTATGTCACTGATCCCCGGCCGTCGCGCATCGTCTGCGCAGGAACCTCCCGCCCGTCCCGGCTTCGTGCTCGCCATCGCTTCGGCCACCTGCGCGTTGATCGTGCTCGACACCAATGTCGTCGCCGTCTCGCTGCCGTCGATCGCGCGCTCGTTCCACGCGAGTTTCGCCGACGTCGAATGGGTTGTCAGCGCGTACATGGTCGCGTTCGCGTCGTGTCTGCTGCCGGCGGGCGCGCTCGCCGACCGGGTCGGCCGCAAGCGCATGCTGCTGACCGGTCTCGCGGTGTTCCTGCTGGCCTCGCTCGGCTGCGGCCTCGCGCCTTCGGCGCTGGTGCTGAACCTCGCGCGCGCGCTCAAGGGCGTGGGCGCCGCGATGCTGCTGACCGCGGCGCTCGCGGTGATCGCCAACACCTTCCACGACCCCGTTGCCCGCGTGCGCGCGTGGGCCGTGTGGGGCACCTGCATGGGCGTCGCGACGACGGTCGCGCCGCTGGTCGGCGGCGTGATTACGCAATGGCTCGGCTGGCGCTGGATCTTTCTGCTCAATCTGCCGGTGTGCGCCGTGCTCGGCTGGTGCGCGGCGCGCGAGCTGCGCGAATCGCGCAACCCGTCGCCCGGTTCGCTCGACGCGGCCGGCAGCCTGCTGTTCGGGCTCGCGCTCGCATCCGGCATCTGGGCGCTGATCGAAGTGCCGTCGCATGGCCTCGCGAGCTGGGCCACCGGTGCGCGGCTCGCGGCGTGCGTGCTGCTTGGCGGCGCGTTCGTGCAATTGCAGCGCGTCCGCGTTCACGCGATGGTCGATCTTGCCCTGTTCCGGCAACCGCGCTTCGTCGCCGCGGTGCTCGCGATGTTCGGCTATGCCGCCTGCGCGCAGGTGATGATGACGTTCCTGCCGCTGTATCTGCAAAACGCGTTCGGTCTGCCGGCGATCGCCGCCGGTGTCGGCATGCTGCCGTTCGCGCTCGCGATGGTGGCGGGGCCTTACCTCGGCGCGCGCCTTGGCCGACGCGTTCCGCAAATGACCCTGCTGAGCGTGGGCCTGCTGCTGATCGCGCTCGGCAATCTGCTGACCGCGCTCGCGGCCGGCGGCGAGCGCTACGCCTGGGTCGCGTGCGGGATGGTCGTGACGGGGCTCGGCGCGGGTGTGCTGAACGGCGATACGCAGAAGGCGATCATGGCATGCGTGCCGCCGGAGCGTACCGGCATGGCGTCGGGCATCAGCACGACGACGCGCTTCACGGCGATCGTCATGTCGGTCGGCGTGCTCGGCGCGGTGCTCGCGGCCCGCACCGAGGCGAGCTTCCTCGCGACCACGCCGCTGACGGCTCCGGTACGGGCCGCGCTCGACGCCGGTTTCATGTCGCGCGTGATGGCGGGCGATGCGGCGCAGGCCACCGCGCGGTTGTCGCCGGCCTTGCAGG
>NZ_JAAGPS010000068.1:0-40367 GCF_017105025.1 Paraburkholderia sp. Ac-20336
CCAGCGCGATCGGGCGCAGAAACACGTGCTGCCGGCGCGCCGCCGCGCCGCGCGCGCGGTTCGGCCCCTTGCCGTGCTTGGCGCGCACGACGGCATCGAATTCGGTGAAAAAATCGTCGGCCAGCTGATGCAGCGCGTTTTCGAGTTGACGCACAGGCAGCTCGGCGAGAGGACCCGACGACGTCGCCCAGATCGTGTAGTCGATCCGTGTGCCGCGCTCCCGGCCGCTGCCATGCGCACTCTCGTCCGCCCGCAAACGCACTTCGATCTGGCCGCGCAAGGCGCCGATGCCTTGGGCACGCGCCTTGAAGTTGATGGTGCGGCGTTGCGCCTCCGCCGGGCCGGAATCTTGGCCGGCAACGTGAGCACGCACTTCGTAATGCGCGCGCAACGGGCCGAGCGGCACCGTCATGGTCAGCGCGTACTCGCCGTGAGCGAGGCGCGTGAGCGACTCGCAGTTGTCGAGGCTGGCACGCAACAGCGCGAGGTCCTGCAGCGCGTCCCAGACATCGGCCGGCGCAAGCGGAATCCGTAACGCATCGTTCAGTTCCATGACCACCTCCCCCGATAAACACGCGCCCGCCGGATCATGACGTCTGATCGATACGGTCGACGCGCGATGCGTAAAACGCCAGATACCCCTTGATTCGCTTCGCCTGTTCGAACGGCTCCTCGTAGCTCCATACCGCGTTTTCGACCAGGCCATTTTCGGTGCGCAGATGGAAGTACGACGCGTCGCCCTTGAACGGACAGTGCGACGTATGCGTCGAGCGTTCGAGCCGCGCCATGTTCACATGCGCGCGCGGGAAATAGAACACGTCCGGCAAGCCGGTTTCGCAGAGCGTCAACGCGGCCTGCGTATCGGCCATCGTCACGCCACCGTGAATCACGCGCACCCGGTGGGGGTTGTCGCGAATCACGATGGTGTGGCCGCCGGAATTTCCCGCAGATGTCGACGCATCGCTCATGTCCATGCTCCGTGATGGTGTGGGCCGGTTGGGCGGAATGCTGCAAGGCGCTGCCGCATGAACGACAAAGCCACGGGACGTGCCCGTGGCTTCATTATCGGCCAAACTCCAGTCGCTTGCGCGGCCGTCCCCTGCCGCAAGGAACCGGCACCGCGCATCCGGTCGCGCCAACCCGCAGGCCGCGGCGCCGAGCGGACCGCTTACTTCGCGTTCACTTCACGCTCCAGACGAACGCCGCCTTGACGTTGCCCCGCGCCTGGACCGTCACCGCGCGTGTCTGCTCGCTGCCGCTGTACTTCGCGTGCACGGTATAGCGGCCAAGGTGCAGCCTGACCAGCATGAACGGGCCGCGCGACGTCGCACTCAGGACCTCGCCGCCATGCGCATCGACGATGCGAACGTGGACGTCGGCGAGAAATTCGCCGTTCGGGCCGGTAAAGCGCAGCGCCAGCGGCCACTGGCTTTGCGCCCGTTGCAGCGCCCGCGACTCGTCGAGACCGACACCGCCCGACACGTACGACACGTTGCCCTGCTGCTGGGTTTGCGGCATGCCGCCACCGTTGACGTTGCCGGCGCTCGTGTTGTCGGTGGTCGAGCCGCCGGTCACGCCGCCTGCCTGCTGCGCGTACGCTCCGCCAGCCGGTCCGAGCGTGAGCGCCGCGCAGAGTGCAGCGGCTACGATCCTTCGCTGATTGCGTTGGGTTTTCATCGGTTCGCTCCTTGTTAAAGCCCTTGTCCGGTGTCCCTCGGTGGACCCGATCAAGGATCATGCAACCTGCGTGCCAACCGTCCGGTTGCGTCGACGGAAAAACGTCGCCCTTCGAGCGTTGGCGCGCGGTACAAGCGCGTGCGGTTCGCCAAAGGGACGGGCGAAAAAAATGCCGGTTCGTTGCAGCAAATGCAAAGAACCGGCAATCGCTACCAAAACTCGGCACGGATCGGGCGGGACATGATCGAACCGCCCGGCTCGACGATCAGCCGAGATCGACGGGCACGAAGATCTGCGCGTTGTCGCGCTGAATCAGCAGCGCGATGCTGTTGCCCGCGCCCGAAATCATCTGCTTGAGCTGATCGACGTT
Organism: Paraburkholderia sp. Ac-20336; assembly: GCF_017105025.1. Classification (NCBI taxonomy): domain Bacteria; kingdom Pseudomonadati; phylum Pseudomonadota; class Betaproteobacteria; order Burkholderiales; family Burkholderiaceae; genus Paraburkholderia; species Paraburkholderia sp. Ac-20336. The sequence continues at coordinate 2,048 of NZ_JAAGPS010000068.1, forward strand.
CGTGACGGGCCGGCCGTTGACGGCGAGAATCACGTCGCCCGGCTGGATGCCCGCGCTCGCGGCCGCCCCACCCGCCTGCTGCACGAGCAGACCATGCGACACCGACGCGCTGCTCTTTTCTTCCGGCGTCAGCGCGCGTACCGCCACGCCGAGGCGACCTTGCAGCTGGGTCTGCTGATCGGCCTTGCCCGCGGACGCAAGCTTCGCATCCGAGAACGAACCGATCGTCACCTTCACGTCCTTGGTGGATTTGTCGCGCCACACCTTCAGGGTTGCCGAAGTGCCCGGGGCAATGCCCGCGATCTGTGCCGGCAGATCCGACGAGTCGTTGACGTCGTCGCCGTTCACCGAGAGGATCACGTCGCCCGGCTGCAAACCGGCCTTGGCCGCCGGACCGCCCGGATCGACCGAGCTGACGAGCGCGCCTTGCGGCTTCTGCATGCCGAACGAATTAGCGAGCGTCTGGTTCATGCCCTGCACCGCGACACCGAGACGGCCGCGGCTCACATGGCCGGTCTTCACGAGATCGTCCTTGACCTTGATCGCCTCGTTGATCGGAATCGCAAACGACAGCCCCTGGAAGCCGCCGGTCTGCGAATAGATCATCGAGTTGATGCCGATGACTTCGCCCTGCAGGTTAAAGAGCGGGCCACCCGAATTGCCCGGATTCACCGGCACGTCGGTCTGGATGAACGGCGTGTAGTTCTCGTTCGGCAGCGAGCGCGACTTCGCGCTGATGATGCCCGAGGTCACGGTATTGTCGAAACCGTACGGCGAGCCGATCGCGACCACCCACTGACCGACCTTGCTCTGACGCGGATCGCCGATCTTCACGGTCGGCAGGTTGCTCGCGTCGATCTTCAGCACGGCGACGTCGGACTGCTTGTCGGCGCCGACCACCTTCGCCTTGAACTCGCGCTTGTCGGTGAGCTTCACGGTGACGACATTCGCGCCGTCGACCACGTGCGCATTGGTCAGGATGTAGCCGTCATTGCTGATGATGAAGCCGGAGCCGAGGCTCGCGCTCGGCTGGTCGGGTGCGTCGTCGCCATCGCCGCCTTGCATGCCCGGCATCCCGCCGAAGAAACGCTTGTAGAACTGATAGAACGGATCGTTCGGATCGATCGGCAACTGGTTGCCGCCGAAATTGCCACCGTTGTTGCCGCGCATCGCGGTCTGCTTGACCACGTGCTTCGCGCTGATGTTGACGACGGCCGGGCCGTAGGTTTCGACGAGGCCGGAGAAATCGGGGATGCCGGTCTTGGCGGCAGCTTCGGCGGGCATCATCGCAGCGGCCTGCGCGGGGGAGATGATCTGCGGTGCGGGCACATCGCGATGGCCCGCCACATAACCGGCTGACAGCGCGGCGGCGACAGCGACCGCAACGGCGCCGCGGGACAAGGTTTTCGCGTTCATCATGAGCTCCTGGCTGGAGAAAGTGACTTTGGATGTCGAGGAGCGTAAGGGGGATCGCTTAAAAGAGTCTTAAGCAGCGACAGATCGCGGGAACCTTATCGGCCGGGCTTGTCAGGCCATCGTGGCGGCCACGTTCCAGTGGCAAAAACGCGCTCGTCAGAAGCGCACGGTGACCTGCAAACCGCCGGCCGGCGCTTCGTCGAGCGACACTTGCGCATGCTGTTGCACGGCGATGCGGCGCACGATCGCAAGACCGAGGCCGCTGCCCGCCACATCGGTGCGCACGCGGTCCGCGCCGGCGCCCGCGCGATAGAAGCGGTCGAACACGCGCTCGCGATCCGCGGGAGCGATACCCGGTCCGCTATCGGCGATCCGCACGACCGGCCGCCCCCCCTCGACACGCAGGCTCACGTCGACCCGGCCGCCATGCGGCGTGTACTTGGTCGCGTTGTCGAGCAGATTGTTGAACATCACACGCAGCGCCTCGGCCTCGCCGGTCACGGTGGCGGCCTCGCTCGCCTCGATGCCGAGATCGACGCCGCGGTTCATCGCCAGCGGCGCATAGGTTGCGACGCAGTCCTGCAACAGTGCGCGCAGATCGAGCGCTTCGACCACCGCCACGCCGTCGGGCTCGGCACGCGCAAGCGCGAGCAACTGCTCGGCGAGGCGAGTGGCACGCGTCACGCCAGCCTGCAGATCAGCGAGCGCCTCGCCGCGCGCGGTTTCGTCCCGCGCGCGCGCCACCAGTTGCGACTGAATCTGCACGGCGGCAAGCGGCGTGCGCAATTCGTGCGCGGCATCGGCGACGAACGCCTTCTGGATGTCGAGCGCGGTCGCCAGCCGTTCGAGCAGCCCGTTCAACGCGCGCACGAGCGGCTGCACCTCAAGCGGCAGACGCTGGTCCGGCAACGGCTCCAGTGCTTCCGGATGACGCGCGTCGAGCGCGCTCGTCACGCGCCGCAACGGCTTCAGCCCGCGTCCGACGATCACCCACACCGCGAGCCCGAGCAGCGGCAGCAGCACGATCAGCGGCCACAGCGTGCGCAGCGCCACGTTCGCGGCGAGCCGGTTGCGCACCGACAGCGGCTGCGCGAGCTGCACGACATTGTCGCCGACGATCGCGCCATACACGCGCCATTCGCCGCGATCCGTGCTCTCGGTCGAAAAGCCGAGTTCGGCGCGCGGCGCGAGCGGCGCACGCGGGCGCGAGTAGTACATCAGCATGCCGTTGCGATTCCAGATCTGCAGCACGATGCCTTCGTCGCCGGTATCGCGCCCGAGCACCTGCGAAAACGGCTCGGCCGGCAGCGCGGCGGCGATCTGCTCGAGCTGATAGTCGAACAGCTCGTTCGCCTCGGCAAGCGCCTGGCGGTAAATCAGCCATCCCGCGATGCCGACGCCGAGCAGCACGATCGCGATCAGCCAGATCAGCAGTTGACGGCGGATCGAGCGCATCGGCTCAGGCTTCCTTCGCGATCATGTAGCCGAGTCCGCGCACGTTGCGGATCAGTTCGGCACCGAGCTTCTTGCGCAACGCGTGGATGTAGACCTCGACGGTATTGCTGCCGATCTCCTCGCCCCAGCCGTACATCTTTTCTTCGAGCTGGCTTTTCGACAGCACCGCGCCCGGCCGCGCGAGCAACGCCTCGAGCAGGGCGAATTCGCGCGCCGACAAGGCGACCGGCGCGCCGTCGAGCGTGACCTGGTGCGCGGCCGGATCGAGGGTCAGCGTGCCGTGGCGAATCGTCGAATCGCTGCGGCCGGAATGACGGCGGATCAGCGCGCGCATGCGTGCGCCGAGTTCGTCGAGATCGAAAGGTTTGACAAGGTAATCGTCGGCGCCGGCGTCGAGGCCCTTGACGCGGTCGGCGACCGCATCGCGCGCGGTGACGATCAGCACCGGCAGCGCATGGCCGCGCGTGCGCAGCGTACGCAGCACTTCGAGTCCATCGCGCTTGGGCAGGCCGAGGTCGAGCAGCGCCAGATCGTAAGGCTGGCTGGCTACCGCATGCAGCGCCGCTTCGCCGTCCTCGACCCAATCGACGGCAAAGCCTTCGCCGCGCAGCGCCTTGCGCACGCCCTCGGCGATCATCCGGTCATCTTCGACAAGCAGGATGCGCATGATTGTCCGTTCCGAAACGTTCGATGATGCCGCATTCTAGCGCCCGCCTCCAGGCTGCGCGCCGCCCCGCGCTTTTTTCACCGCAGCGGCATGGCATGTCACTACAATGAGCGCTTTGCGCCGCGCGGCGGCCGCACGGTTTCGAGCGGTCGCGCGCGACGTCTCGCGCAGGCCGGACGTATCGACCGGCTCCGGCGTTTGCACGGACCGCAAGGCCGCGCTGCTCCGCCCGCCCGTCATGCGACGGCTGGCGGGACACGCGGCGCGACACCGTCAGACAGGCCGGTCGCCGCAGCCGTGCTCCACCCGTGCGCGTGCCCTGAAATTTTGCCCGTTTTTGCCCGTTCGTTTGCTTCCTCGCCCGTTCATGACGCCTGCCTTTCTGTCTTCCGTCGCACGCCGTGTCGCGTCGCGGCCGCACCGCTCCCCCGCTTTCGCCACGCTCATGCCGAGCCGCCTCGTGGCGCGCCCGGCTGCCTGGCTTCTTGTCGCCGCGCTCGGCGCGGCCGCTCTGCCGCCGCACACGGCCGAGGCGCGCGTCAAGACCACGCATCCCGGCGTGAACGTCACCACGGTGCTGCCGCCGCAGGTGATGGCCGGCCTGCATCGCGCGCACGTGCCGCTGTCGTCGATCAGCGTAGTCGTCGAGAAAGTCGGCGACCGCACGCCGATCCTCGCGCTGAACGCCGGCAAGCCGATGCTGCCCGCCTCGACGATGAAGCTCGTCACCACTTACTCCGGCCTGTCGATTCTCGGCCCCGACTACCGCTGGCGCACGAGCGCGTACTCGGACGGCACGCTCGACGCGAGCGGCGTGCTGCACGGCAATCTGTACATCCAGGGCACCGGCGACCCGAAGCTCGTGCCCGAGGAACTGATCGATCTCGTGCAGAAGATCCACAAGGCGGGCATCACCGGCATCGACGGTGCGCTCGTGCTCGACAAGCGCTACTTCGATCCGTCGACGCGCGACCTGCCGCCGTTCGACGACGACACCACCGCGCCGTACAACGTCGGCCCCGATCCGCTGCTCTACGCGTTCAAGTCGCTGTCGTTCACGCTGACGCCATCGGCGGACGGCACGGTGGCGATCGACGTGCTTCCCGCGCTCGCGCAGTTGCGCATCGACAACCAGCTGCACGCGACGAACGGCCCGTGCCGCGGCGAAGCGCCAACGCCGAGCGTCACGCCGCAGCCCGACGGCACGCTCGTCGCGTCGTTCACCGGCGACCTCTCGATGCGCTGCGACGCGCGCACGGTCAACGTTGCCGTGCTCGATCACTCGGCGTTCTTCGCGGGCGGCTTCCTCGCGCTGTGGCAGCAAACCGGCGGCACCTTCCACGGCGCGACACGCGAAGGCGCGGTGCCGCTCGGCGCGAAGCTCGTCGCGACGCACGAAGGGCCGGTGCTGTCCGACATCGTTCGCGATATCAACAAGTTCAGCAACAACACGATGGCGCGCAACCTGTTCCTGACGATCGGCGCCGTCGAGGAGCACGCTCCCGCGACCCCGGCGAAATCCGTGCGCGCCGTCGAGGACTTCCTGCGCCGCGACAGCCTGAACACGGAGTACCTGACGCTCGAAAACGGCTCGGGCCTCTCGCGCGACGAGCACGTCACCGCGCTCATGCTCGCCGATCTGCTGCAGCGCGCCAACGCGAGTCCGGTCGCGCAGGTGTTCGTCGAATCGCTGCCGATCGCCGGCGTCGACGGCACGATGCGCAACCGCCTGACCAACCAGGGCGCGGGCGGCAACGCGCACATCAAGACCGGCACGCTGCGCGACGTGCGCGCGATCGCCGGCTACGTGGCATCGGCCGACGGCAACAGCTACATCGTGGTGAGCCTGATCAACGATCCGCATTCGGAAGCCGCGCGCGCCGCGCACGACGCGCTGCTCGAATGGGTCTACGACGGCCCCTCGCAAGGCTTCACGAAAGTCTCCGCGCCGCTCGAAGAACCGCGTGCAACACCCAGCAAAAAACCGCGCAAGCGCGCCGGCCACTGAGTATTCCTTCTAGCGACGCCGCACGCGGCGAGCGCCCTAACCGTGTACGCTGTCGGGCAGCATGCGGCGCGCAACAGCGCGCGCCTGCCGCACAGGCCGCGTGATCCACCTCAGGATCACGCGGCCCACACCAACGATAACGACACCACCCGTCGCGCACCGCACGACGGTCAGGGACCAGGAACGGAGACACGATGCAATTCGACGCCGAATTGCTGCTGCTCGCGATGGCGCCCGTCTTTCTCGCCTGCATCGGCTGGGAGGCGTGGCACGCGAGCCGTACGCGCCCGGCCGAGCGGCTCTACAGCTGGCGCGACACGCTGTGCAACGCCGCGCTCGCGATCATGCAACAGGCCGCCGACAAGCTCGCGTGGCTCGCGATCATCCCTGTCTACGCGTTTTTCTACGAGCATGACCGCCTTCATACCTGGCCGGCGAGCTGGATGTCGTTCGTCGTCCTGTTCGTCGCGCAGGACCTGCTCTATTACGTGTTTCACCGCTGCAGCCATCGCGTGCGCTGGCTGTGGGCCGCGCATGTCGTGCATCACTCGTCGGAGCGGATGAATTTTTCGACCGCGTTCCGCCAGAGCCTGATGTACCCGGTCGCCGGCATGTGGGTGTTCTGGATTCCGCTCGCGGTCCTCGGCTTCCCGCCGAAGCAGATCGTCGCGATCGTGCTCATCAATCTCGGCTTCCAGTTTTTCGTGCATACGCAGATGATCGGCAAGCTCGGCTGGCTCGAATACGTGTTCAATACGCCGTCGATCCACCGCGTGCATCACGCGCGCAACGCGCGCTACATCGATCGCAACTACGCAGGCGTGCTGGTGATCTGGGACCGTCTGTTCGGCAGCTACGTCGACGAAGATCCGCACGAGGCTCCGCAGTACGGCATCGTCGAGCCGCTGCACACGCATAACCCACTGAAGGCGACGTTTCACGAATGGGCTTCGATGGCCGCCGATTTCGCGAGCGTGCGCGGCTGGCGCGACAAGTGGCGCGCACTGTTCGCGCCGCCCGCGTGGGCCGCCGCCTATCACGTGCGGCGGCAGGCGGCCGGCCCTACGGAGCCGGCCACGCCGAACGCCTATGCACAGACACGCGCTCACGCGCATCCGGGCACGGAATCGGGCAAGACGATGGGAACACGATAAATCGGGCAAGCGCCGATCGGTCCGGCTCGAACACGATTCAAATTCATACGGCCATGTTCCGGAAACCGTAGAAGATTCTGTAAGCTGTCGTCACGCCGCCGACGCGACGGACGCCGCCTGCAACACATGGCATAAGGGCCACACATACGAGGAGATGTCGTCAACATGAACCAAGCAGCTTCGAAGAAACAGCAATGGGTCCGCGTCACGCAGATCGCCGTGGCGAGCGCGGCATTCGCCGCCCTGGCGGCGTGCGGCGGCGGTGGCGACGACAACAGCAACGCGAGCAGCACGCCGCCGGGTGGCGTCAAGCTGCAGATCGTCTCGTTCGGCGACAGCCTCTCGGACGTCGGCACCTACGGCCCGTCCGTCCAGGCGAGCGTCGGCACGGGCGGCGGCCGCTTCACGACGAACCCGGGCGAAGTCTGGACGCAGAAGGTCGCCGAGTACTACGGCGACACGCTGAGCGCCGCCTACGTCGGCGGCTTCGGCCAGCCGCTCACCGCGAACGGCGGCCTCGGCTACGCACAAGGCGGCTCGCGGGTCGATCTGCAGCCGGGCGAAGGCTACGCGCCGAACAACCTCGCCGCGACGACGGTGCCGATCACGGCCCAGGTCACCGAGTACCTGAGCGCGCACGGCAGCTTCAACGCGAACCAGCTCGTGCTGATGAACGGCGGCGCGAACGACGTCTTCATCCAGGCGCAAGCGGTCTCGGATGCCGGCACGGCGGCGGCAACCCAGGTGCTCGAAAGCGGCGGCACCGCGGCCGACGCGCAGACGGCCGCCGCGACGGCCTCGCAGGCGGCAACGGTGAACGCGCTGCAGGCGATCGGCGTCGCGGCGGCCACGTTCGTCGGCACGGTGCAGAAGGTGATCGCATCCGGCGCGACGCATGTGGTGGTGTCGGACATCCCCGATATCGCGCAGACGCCGCAAGGTCTCCAGGCCGGCGCGCAAGGCCAGGCGCTCTTCAGCGCGCTGGTCCAGACCTATAACGGCGTGCTGCAGCAGCAGCTTGCGTCGAACAAGCAGGTCATCTACGTGAGCGCCTACGCGTGGCAGGACCAGACGATGGCGAACTATCAGTCGCTAGGCTTCACGGTTTCGAATACGGGTACCGCGTGTAACCTGACGTCGATGGCCACCAACGCAACCAATTACGCGACGAAGAATCCCGCTGTGCTCCTGCCGGGACAGACGGCCGCGGCGTTCGGCAGCGCATTCGCGTCGTCGCTGTTCTGCTCGCCGCAAACCTACACGGTGGCCGGCGCGGACCAGACCTATATGTTCGCGGACCTCGTGCACCCGACCACGCATCTGCATTTGCTGTTTGCGCAGCAGGTCGAGAAGCAGGTCGCGGCGAGCGGGCTTGGGAAGTAAAGGGGGATTCGGGCGCGGGGCTGGCGTGTTTGCCGCGCCATGAAGTCGAGCGTAGCGAACGATACGCTCAGCCCTGCGCCTCGAAAGCCGCCGCCGCGCGCCCGAGCCGGTCGTTGACCGCGATCCATTCGATCGTGTCGGGCAGCTTCTCGATCAGAATCCGCGTGACGTTCGCGCGATCGAGCGCCCGCAGCAGACCATACAGCTCGCGAGCGTAAGCATGCGGGTCTTCCGGCGCGGCGACGAAATGCACGCCTTCGGCGTCGGCCCAACGCCCGGCACGCGACGCCCGCGCGACCAGGGCCACGCGCTCGCCGGTCTCGCGCACCGCGAGCAGCGGCTCCAGCTCGCCGAACGGCAGCAGCGCGAGCGGCGTGCGCGGCGCGTAATGCGCCTTCAGCGTGCCGGACGCGCGCGGTGCCGTCGCATCGGAGCCATCGGGCAGACGCGGCGCTTCGCCAAGCACGTCGGCGATATCCTGCGGCGTGACGCGGCCCGGCCTCAGCAGCGCCGGAAAACCGCGCGACAGGTCGAGAATCGTCGACTCGATCCCGACATCCGACGCGCCGCCGTCGAGCACATGAATCGCGCTGCCGAACTCGTCGCGCACATGCTGCGCGGTGGTCGGGCTCACATGACCGAAGCGGTTCGCCGACGGCGCGGCCACTCCGCCATGCCCGCCGCGCAATGCGCTAAATGCCTCGAGTAAAGCCTGCGCCACCGGATGCGACGGACAGCGCAGCCCCACCGAATCCTGCCCGCCGCTGACCGCCGCGGGAATATGCGCGGCACGCTTGAGGATCAGCGTGAGCGGCCCCGGCCAGAACGCGTCGATCAGGCGCTGCGCCTCGCCCGGCAAATGCTCGACCCAGTAGTTCGGATCGCCCTGCGGCGCCAGATGCACGATGACCGGATGATTGGCGGGCCGCCCCTTCGCCGCGTAAATGCGCGCAACCGCGTCGGGGCTCTCGGCGTCGCCGCCAAGGCCGTACACGGTCTCGGTCGGGAACGCGACGAGACCGCCCGCGTCGAGCAGCGCGGCCGCGTGCCCGATCTGCGCGGCGCTGACCGGCAACGCATTGGCGGCGCTCGCGGAGTCTTCGGCGGGTTTCTGTTGATCCGGCATGGCGCGCGCGTCAGTTCGTGATGATGCGCAGCAGCCGCGCGCAATCGCGCGCCGCCGTGCGGGCTTCTTCGAGCGTCGGCGCCGTAAAGTTCACGTGACCCATCTTGCGGCCGCAACGCGCCTCTTCCTTGCCGTACAGATGCAGGCGCGCGGCCGGCATCGCGGCGACTTCCTGCCACGGCGGCGTGACCGCCGCGCGCTTCGGACCATCCGGGAACCACACGTCGCCGAGGATGTTCAGCATGACCGCCGGCGAATGCTGACGCGTGTCGCCGAGCGGCATGCCGGTCATCGCGCGCACCTGCTGCTCGAACTGGCTCGTCGCGCAGGCGTCGACCGTGTAGTGGCCGGAGTTGTGCGGGCGCGGCGCCATTTCGTTGGCGACGAGCGAGCCGTCTTCGAGAATGAAGAACTCGACGCACAGCACGCCGACATAGCCGAGCTTCTCGGCGATCTGCAGCGCGGCCTGTTGCGCCTGCTGCACGAGTGCGGGCGAGGCGTCCGGCGCGGGCACGATGGTGTGCGACAGCACGCCGTCGCGATGCGTGTTCTGCGCGAGCGGATAAACGACCGACGCCCCGCTCGCCGCGCGCGCGATCAGCGCCGATACCTCGAACTTCAGCGGCAGACGCTTTTCGAGCACGCACGGCACGCCGCCGAGCGATGCATGTGCCTCGCGCACTTCCTCGGCGTTGCGCACGCGGACCTGGCCTTTGCCGTCGTAGCCCAGGCGCGCCGTTTTCAGGATGCCGGGCAGCACGGCTTCGAGCTGAGCGTTGTCGAGCGCGGCAAGCGCATCCGACGATTCGATCACGACGTGCGGCGCCACCGTCACGCCCGACGACGCGATGAAGCGCTTCTCGGCGATCCGGTCCTGCGCGACGGCGACGCACCGCCCCGCCGGGCTCACGAAGGTGGTCTTCGCGAGAAAATCGAGGCTCGCGGCCGGCACGTTCTCGAATTCGGTCGACACCGCCGCGCACAGCCGCGCGAGTTCGGTCAGCGCCACTTCATCGTCGTAGGCCGCGCGCAGGTGGCGATCGGCGACCGCGCCGGCCGGACTGGTTTCGTCCGGATCGAGCACGGCGACGCGATAGCCCATCGCCTGGGCGGCAAAGCAGAACATGCGGCCGAGCTGGCCGCCACCGACCATGCCAAGCCATGCGCCGGGCAGAATCGGTGAAACCGGTGTGTTGTCTGGGTTCATCTTGGTGGTCGGTCGCGGCCGGATACGCCTTGCGCTCATGCGGCGAGCGGCGGGCATCCCGGCCGGGGGTCGGACAGGAGACGTCCTGGTCTTTAAAAACAACCGGCGCGCTTACAGCGCCGGCAATACCATCGCGTGAGCCGCTTCGTTCTGGCGCACGCGGAATGCTGCGAGCTTGTCCGCGTATTCGGCGCTGGTGCCGGACAGCAGCGACACCGCGAACAACGCCGCGTTCGCGGCTCCCGCCTCGCCGATCGCAAACGTCGCGACCGGCACGCCCTTGGGCATCTGCACGATCGAATGCAGCGAATCGACACCCTTCAGATACTTGCTCGCGACCGGCACGCCGAGCACCGGCACCGTGGTCTTGGCGGCCAGCATACCCGGCAGATGCGCCGCGCCGCCCGCGCCCGCGATGATCGCGCGGATGCCGCGCCCGCGCGCGCTTTCGGCATAGGCAAACATTTCGTCAGGCATGCGATGCGCGGACACGACCTTCGCTTCGTACGGCACGCCGAATTCCTGCAGGATCGCGACGGCGTTCTTCATGACTTCCCAGTCGGAACTGGAGCCCATCAGCACGCCGACGACCGGCGCGTCATGCGTATGGGCGGTTTGTGCTTCACTCATCTCTACGGCTTCCTTGCTTCCTTGTTTCCGGGCAATGCGCGCCTGACGCGGCGCGCGCAATCCGATCAGTCGAGCGTGTGCCCGGTCAGGCGCTCGAGCGCTTCCTGGTATTTCTCGCCCGTTTTCGCGACCACGTCGTCCGGCAGCTTCGGTGCCGGCGGCTCTTTCTTCCACGGCTGGGTTTCGAGCCAGTCGCGCACGAACTGCTTGTCGAACGACGGCGGGTTGGTGCCGACCTGGTACTCGTCCGCCGGCCAGAAGCGCGACGAATCGGCGGTCAGCGCCTCGTCCATCAGGTACAGCTTGCCGTGATTGTCCAGACCGAATTCGAACTTCGTGTCCGCGATGATGATGCCGCGCGTCGCGGCGTAATCGGCGGCTTCCTTGTACAGGCGGATCGAGATGTCGCGGATCGTGGCCGACAGTTCGGTGCCGATGCGGCGCTCCATCTCGTCGTAGGTGATGTTTTCGTCGTGGTGGCCCATCTCGGCCTTGGCGGCCGGCGTGAAGATCGGCTCGGGCAGCTTCTGCGCGTTCTGCAGGCCCGGCGGCAGTTGCACGCCGCACACCGAGCCGGTGGCCTGGTAATCCTTCCAGCCGCTGCCGGCCAGATAGCCGCGCACCACCGCTTCGACGAGAATCGGCTCCAGACGCTTGACGACCACCGCGCGGCCCTTGACCTGCTCGACTTCGTCCGGCGCGACCACCGACTCGGGCGCGACGCCCGTCAGGTGATTCGGCACCACGTGCTTGAGCTTCTCGAACCAGAAGTTCGCCATCGCGTTGAGCACGCGGCCCTTGTTCGGAATCGGCTCGCCCATGATGACGTCGAACGCCGACAGACGGTCGGTCGTGACGATCAGCAACTGGTCGTTGCCCACCGCATAGTTGTCGCGGACTTTACCGCGGCCGAGCAGCGGCAGCGAGCGGAGCGTGGATTCGTAGAGGGTAGACATCGTCGTGATTCGCTAAAAGTGGGGCAAAAAGTGTGACCGGAACAAAAGGGAAACGCCGTTCCCCCGATGATGCGGGAACGGCGATCTAACGACAACCTGGCCAAACGGCCAGCAGGCCGGGCGAAAAGCCGGCTGGAACGACAGCTTAGCGGACGACTTGCGCGAGCTCGCCCGACTTGTACTTCTCCGCGATTTTATCAAGCGAGACCGGCTTGATCTTGCCGGCCTGGCCTTCGCAGCCGAATTGCGTGTAGCGGTCGATACAGACCTTCATCGCCGCTTCGCGCGCCGGCTTCAGGTAGTCGCGCGGATCGAACTTGCCCGGGTTGGTCGCCATGTAGCGGCGGATCGCGCCCGTGATCGCGAGACGCAGGTCGGTGTCGATGTTGACCTTGCGCACGCCGTGGCGAATGCCTTCCTGGATTTCCTCGACCGGCACGCCGTAGGTTTCCTTCATGTCGCCGCCGAATTCGCGAATCTCGGCCAGCAGTTCCTGCGGCACCGACGACGAGCCGTGCATCACGAGGTGCGTGTTCGGAATGCGCGCGTGAATTTCCTTGATGCGTGCGATCGAGAGAATGTCGCCCGTCGGCTTCTTGCTGAACTTGTAGGCGCCGTGCGAGGTGCCGATCGCGATCGCCAGCGCGTCGCACTGGGTCAGCTTGACGAAGTCGGCGGCCTGTTCCGGATCGGTCAGCAGCTGCTCGCGCGTCATCGTGCCTTCGGCGCCGTGGCCGTCTTCCTTGTCGCCCTTCATCGTTTCGAGCGAACCGAGCACGCCCAGCTCCGCTTCGACCGTGACGCCGATCGAGTGCGCCGCTTCGACAACCTTGCGCGACACCTCGACGTTGTACTCGTACGAGGCGACCGACTTGCCGTCGGCTTCGAGCGAGCCGTCCATCATCACGCTCGTGAAGCCGCTGCGGATCGCCGCCATGCAGACCGCCGGCGACTGGCCGTGATCCTGGTGCATCACGACCGGGATGTGCGGATACGATTCGACCGCCGCTTCGATCAGGTGACGCAGGAACGGCTCGCCCGCGTACTTACGCGCGCCGGCCGATGCCTGCATGATGACCGGGGCGTTGACCTTGTCGGCCGCGGCCATGATCGCCTGCACCTGCTCCAGGTTGTTCACGTTGAACGCCGGCAGGCCGTAGCCGTTTTCGGCAGCATGGTCCAGCAGTTGACGCATTGATACGAGAGGCATGCTGTAACTCCTTAGATTGAAACGAATTCTTTTGTCGTCGGCATCTTTTGCGGCGATTCTATCGCGAAGCAGGCGGCGTTCCCGGGCTCGCAACGGCGTTTTGGTGCGCCGTCGCACACGAGCCATACGGATGCCGGGGTGCCGGCCTGCTTCGCTCAATCGGACCTGTGCCGATCGAGCGGGTCCTACCCGATCAGTACGGTTCGCCAACCCGCACGATCTTCAACGTGTTGGTGCCGCCGGCCTGGCCCATCGGCTCGCCGACCGTCAGCACGACCATGTCGCCATGCGACGCATAGCCCTTGCGGACCACGGTTTCGAGCGCCTGCTGCAAGGCGGTGTCGCGGTCGGTGTTGGTGTCCAGATGCAGCGAGGTCACGTTGCGGTACAGCGCCATCGCCCGCTCGCTGCCGACGCGCGGCGTCAGCGCGAAAATCGGCACGTGGGTCCAGTGGCGCGACATCCACAGCGCGGTCGAGCCCGACTCGGTCAGCGCGACGATCGCCTTCGCGCCGAGGTGATAGGCCGTGAATAACGCGCCCATCGCGATCGACTGGTCGATGCGCGTGAACGTGCGGTCGAGGAAGTCCTTGTCGAGTTCCGACTGCTCCGACTTCTCGGCTTCGAGACAGATCGCGGCCATCGTCTCGATGGTCTGCACCGGATACTTGCCCGCCGCCGATTCCGCCGACAGCATCACCGCGTCGGTGCCGTCGAGCACCGCGTTCGCGACGTCCGACACTTCCGCGCGGGTCGGCACGGGTGCGTGGATCATCGACTCCATCATCTGCGTCGCGGTAATCACGAACTTGTTCGACTCGCGCGCCATGCGGATCATGCGCTTTTGCAGCGCCGGCACCGCGGCATTGCCGACTTCGACGGCCAGATCGCCGCGCGCGACCATGATGCCGTCCGACGCGTCGAGAATGCCCTGCAGCGCCGGAATCGCTTCGGCGCGCTCGATCTTCGCGATCATCTTCGGCTTGATGCCGTACGGCGCGCCAGCGATGTTCGAGAGCTGGCGCGCCATTTCCATGTCGGTGGCGTTCTTCGGAAACGACACCGCGATGAAATCGACGCCGAGCGACATCGCCGTGCGGATGTCTTCCATGTCTTTCGCGGTCAGCGCGGGCGCCGACAGCCCGCCGCCCTGGCGGTTGATGCCCTTGTTGTTCGACAGCTCGCCGCCAACCTTCACGATCGTATGGATCTCGTTGCCGATCAGGCGCTGCACGTCCAGCACGATCAGGCCGTCGTTGAGCAGCAGCACGTCGCCCGGCTTCAGGTCGCGCGGCAGGTCCTTGTAGTCGAGGCCGACGCGCTCGTCGTTGCCGAGCTCGCAGTCGGCGTCGAGGATGAACGGATTGCCGACGACGAGCGTCGTGCGGCCGCTCTCGAACTTGCCGACGCGGATCTTCGGCCCCTGCAGGTCGGCCATGATGGCGACTTCACGGCCGGCCTGGCGAGCCGCCTCGCGCACGAATTCGGCGCGCTGGCGGTGGTCGTCGGCGGTGCCGTGCGAGAAATTGAGCCGCACGACATCCAGCCCCGCACGAATCATTTGCAGCAGGATTTCCGGTGTGCTGGAAGCCGGACCGATAGTAGCGACAATCTTGGTGGCGCGATGCATGAGTCTCCTCGTCTGGATGGGATCGCTGGAAAGAGCACTGGGGGGCTGCTGCGGAGTCGGCGCATCGAAAGATGCTGCGTGGGGTCGCGCGCCGGCTGTGACCGGGGTCGCTTTGTGGGGTAATACGGGTGATGCGGTATGCGTGACCGGCGCCTCGCGCGCCGGGGTGTGGCCGTGCTGCTTGCCGGAAGGCTGTGCCGGCGGGGTCGAATCTGTTTGAGTGGAGTCGGTGCGGGGCGTTGGCGGCTGCTCCGCGCCGGCGGCGAGGGCATGCTCCGCAACCGGCTCCGCGGCCGCTCCGGCAACTGGCTCCGGTTCAGTGGTCACTGGCGCTGCCGGCACCTCGCCAGCCACCTCCTGTTCCGCCGTTGCCCGCACAGCGGTCGCGCGTGCCACGCGCTCCCCTGCCGTCGCTGCCGCGTTACCGCGCGGCGCTTGCGCGCCTCGCGCCTTGGTCGACTTCGCCGATGGGGAGCGCGCCGCCACGTTAAGCCCGCGATTCCAGAACTTCGACCGCTGGCAGCTTCTTGCCCTCGAGGAATTCGAGGAACGCGCCGCCACCCGTCGAAATGTAGCTGACCTGGTCGTGGATGCCGTACTTGGCGATCGCCGCGAGCGTGTCGCCGCCGCCGGCGATCGAGAACGCCGCCGAACGCGCGATCGCGTCCGCGAGCGTCTTCGTGCCGTTGCCGAACTGGTCGAACTCGAACACGCCGACCGGGCCGTTCCACACGACCGTGCCGGCCTTTTCGAGCTGCGCGGCAAGCGCCTGCGCGGTCTGCGGACCGATGTCGAGGATCATGTCGTCGTCCTCTACGTCGGCGACGGCCTTCACTTCGGCCTTCGCGGTCGGCGAGAACGCCTTGGCCGTGACCACGTCGGTCGGGATCGGCACCGAGGCGCCGCGCGCCTTGGCCGCGTCGATGATCGCCTTCGCTTCGGCGACGAGATCGGCCTCGGCGAGCGACTTGCCGATCTTCAGGCCGGCCGCGAGCATGAACGTATTGGCGATGCCGCCGCCGACGATCAGCTGATCGACCTTCTCGGCGAGCGACTTCAGGATGGTCAGCTTGGTCGACACCTTCGAGCCCGCGACGATCGCGACGAGCGGACGCTTCGGTGCGCCGAGCGCCTTGCCGAGCGCTTCGAGTTCGGCGGCGAGCAGCGGACCCGCGCAGGCCACCGGCGCGTACTTCGCGATGCCGTGGGTGGTCGCTTCGGCGCGGTGCGCGGTGCCGAATGCGTCGTTCACGTAGATATCGCAGAGCTTCGCCATTTTCTGCGCGAGCTCGTCGGAATCCTTCTTTTCGCCCTTGTTGACGCGGCAGTTTTCGAGCAGCACGACCGAGCCCGGCGCCACGTCGACGCCGTTTTCGACCCAGTTGGCGACGAGCGGCACGTCGCGGCCGAGCAGTTCGGCGAGGCGCTTCGCGACCGGCGCGAGCGAGTCTTCGGGCTTGAAATCGCCTTCGGTCGGGCGGCCGAGGTGCGAGGTGACCATCACGGCGGCGCCGGCGGCGAGCGCGGCCTCGATGGCCGGCACGGAAGCGCGGATGCGGGTGTCTTCGGTGATGTTGCCTTGATCGTCCTGCGGCACGTTCAGATCGGCGCGGATGAACACACGTTGGCCGGACAGCTTGCCTTCGGCGATCAGGTCGGAGAGACGCAATACCTTGTTCATGGGCTTGAGTATGCGAGTGGATGAGAAGGCGGTGGCGGACTGCGCGCGGGGCGCTGCGCGGCGAACTCCAGCGCCGCGGCCCGGCGGCTCCGCGGGATTGGGCGCCGGCGGGATCGCCGCGGCACGGGCGCCTTGCTGCGGCGCGCTCAACCCGGAAAGCGGCATTTTAACTGATCCAAACGGCCTTCTGACCCGCGATGGCGCGAATCTCCCGTATTTGGCCGCGCCAGCGCCGATACCGCGCCGCAGCATCGGCGCCGCACCCCGTCACACGAGCAGCATGAGGACGCGCAGCAACGTGAACACGACCATCCCGGTGACGATCGTGCCGAGCATGGTGCGGCGCCACAGGAACCAGCCGAGACCGGCGAGCGTCGCGTAGAACTCGTGATTCGACGGCGCGAACGACAAACCCCCGGGGGTCGCCAGCACGTCGGGCAGCACCACGGCCGCGAGCGCCGCGGCGGGCGCGTAGCGCATCATGCGGCGCAGGTCCGCCCGCTCGATCATGAGGTCGGCCGCGCTGCCGGCGACGATCGCCGCGATCACCGCGAGCGGCAGCGCGAGCCGGTACGGCAGGTCGAAAGCGAGCAGCGAGACGATGCCGGCGACCGCCACGGCGACCATCGTCGAGCGCGTCGCGATCGCCGACACCATGATCGGCAGCAGCGCGAGCGTGCCCGCGAGCGCGAGCCCCCAGTTATCGGGAATCAGGCTCGCGAGCAGGATGCCGACGATCGACGAGACCTGCCACGACAGCCAGCTCGACACGGCCATGCCCCAGAAATACGCCTCCTTGCCGGGCACGTAGCCGGTGGGAAAGCTCTTCTTCTGGAACAGCAGATAGATCACGTCGCCGTTGAAATAGCCGAGCAGGATGCGCCGCCACATCGGCAGATAGGAGAAGTGCGGCGCGAGGCCGGCGCTGAAGATCACGAAGCGGGTATTGACCATTGCCGCGGTCAGCAGCGCGGTCCAGACCGGCAGCTTCGCGGCGAGAAGCGGCAGCACCGCCAGTTGCGACGAACCGGCGTAGCACAGCAGCGACATCGTGAGCGCCTGCGGCAGCGTGAGCACGGACTTGCTCATCGCGATACCGGTGACGAGGCCCCACGAGAAAATCGCCATCAGCGTGGGAGTATAGTCGCGCGCGCCCTCACGGAAAGCTCGGCGATCGGTATCGGACAGTCGAGCGAGCATGAGGCGAAGGGCGCCGGCGCGAGGGACGCCGCCAGGAAGAACAGGTCGGCGCCAGGTTGCGAGCCCACCCGCTGGCGCATCCGGATTCGATTTATGCGTGCGCAGGATTATAGCGTCCGGGATACGCTCAAATGCCCGTTGTGTGTGCAAATGACGCTAAAATAGCGCTCCTGGCCATGCCTTGGCGCTCGCCGCCACACGCCGCCACACCTCATAACGCACCCGCTGGAGAATCGTATGTCAATGGCCGACCGCGACGGCAAGATCTGGATGGATGGCAAGCTCATCGACTGGCGCGATGCCAAGATCCACGTGCTCACCCACACGCTGCACTACGGCATGGGCGTATTCGAGGGCGTGCGCGCTTACAAGACGGCCGACGGCGCCACCGCGATCTTCCGCCTGCAGGAGCACACCAAGCGCCTGCTGAACTCGGCCAAGATTTTCCAGATGGACGTGCCGTTCGACCATGAAACGCTCGCCGCCGCGCAACGCGAAGTGGTCCGCGAGAACAAGCTCGAGTCGTGCTATCTGCGCCCGATCATCTGGGTCGGCTCGGAAAAGCTCGGCGTGTCGGCCAAGGGCAACACGATTCACGTCGCGATCGCCGCCTGGCCGTGGGGCGCGTACCTCGGCGAAGACGGCATGACCAAGGGCATCCGCGTGAAGACCTCGTCGTTCACGCGCCACCACGTGAACGTGTCGATGGTGCGCGCGAAGGCGTCGGGCTGGTATGTGAACTCGATTCTCGCGAACCAGGAAGCGATCGCCGACGGCTACGACGAAGCGCTGCTGCTCGACGTCGACGGCTACGTGTCGGAAGGCTCGGGCGAGAACTTCTTCCTCGTCAACAACGGCAAGCTGTACACGCCCGATCTGTCGTCGTGCCTCGACGGCATCACGCGCGACACCGTCATCACGCTCGCGCGCGACATGGGCCTGCAGGTCATCGAAAAGCGCATCACGCGCGACGAGGTCTATACCTGCGACGAAGCGTTCTTCACCGGCACCGCCGCCGAAGTCACGCCGATCCGCGAGCTCGACAACCGCACGATCGGCGCCGGCGCGCGCGGCCCGATCACCGAGAAGCTGCAAGCGGCCTTCTTCGACGTCGTGAACGGCAAGAATCCGAAGTACGCGCACTGGCTGACCCGAATCTGAGCGAAGTTCCAGGATGCGCCGCGCCGCTCGCCGGCGGCGCTCTGACCGCCCCCCGCATACAACGAGAGTCTCATGAGCGAAATCAAGGAAATGCCGCTGGTCGAACTGTCGGCAAAGGACCTGCCGGCGTATTGTCCGAACCCGGCCATGCCGCGCTGGAGCGCGCATCCGCGCGTCTTCATCGACGTCACGCACGGCGAAGCGCGCTGCCCGTACTGCAGCACGCGCTACAAGCTGCGCGACGGCGAAGTAATCAGGGGCCACTAAGCACGGCTTATCGAGCGGCTCCGGCCGGCTTCAGCAGCGCGACGGTTTCACGACGACACCCGCGCCGCCGAAACCGGCACGAGCCCTTCATACGAGCCGATTACCCGCGCAGCCGCGCCGCGAGCCCGAACCGCCACCCCGGCGTGTCAGGGCAAACGGCTACATGCCGCGCGGTTTTCGGCTTTCCCCTTTTGACCCATCCGAACGCCACGCGCATTGCGCGCGCGGCGCTTCTTATCGATACCGGACACTCACTCTGATGCGTCGCGCGTTGGTTATCGCACCGAACTGGATCGGTGACGCATTGATGGCGCAGCCGCTGTTTGCGCGCCTCGTGAAATTGCATCCGCGCATCGTCATCGACGCGGTCGCGCCCACCTGGGTCGCGCCCGTGCTCGAACGCATGCCGGAAATCCGCGACGTTTACGCCACCGACCTCGCGCACGGCAAGCTGCAGATGCTGCGCCGCTGGCAGTTGTCGAGCGACTTGCGCGATGTCGGCTACGACGCGGCCTACGTGCTGCCGAACTCGTTCAAGTCGGCGCTGATTCCGTGGCTGGCGGGCATCCCGCTGCGCATCGGCTATAGCGGCGAGAGCCGCTACGGCGTGCTCAACGTGCGCCACGCGAATCCGCGCAAGGACGAGCGCCCACCGATGGTCGGCCATTACGCGGCCCTCGCCTACGCGCCCGGCGCCAAGGTTCCCGAGGACCTGCCGATGCCGCGCCTCGACGCGGACCTGAACGAGGCGTCGCGCGTCTCGGCGCGCTTCAATCTCGATACGCGCGTGCCGCTGCTCGTGTTCTGCCCGGGTGCCGAATACGGTGCCGCGAAGCGCTGGCCGACCGAGCACTTCGCCGCGCTCGCGCAAATGGTCGGCCAGTCGTTCCCGTACACGCAGATCGTCGCGCTCGGTTCGCCAAAAGATGCGCCGCTCGCCCAGGCGATCGCCGAGAAAGCCCCGAACGTGCGCAACCTGTGCGGCCAGACCGCGCTCGGCGAAGCCTGCGCGCTGATCTCGCGGGCCAACGCGGTCGTCACCAACGACTCCGGTCTCATGCACGTGGCCGCCGCGCTGCGCCGCCCGCTCGTGGCCGTGTACGGCTCGACCGATCCGCGCCACACGCCGCCCTTGTCCGAGCTCGCGAAGGTACAATGGCTCCATCTCGAATGCAGCCCCTGTTTTGAGCGTGAGTGTCCGCTCGGCCATCTGAACTGCCTGAAACAGTTGAGCGCCGAGCAGGTGTTCGGCGATTTGCGCGGCATGCTGCTCGCGCAGCGCTGAGCCGACTGATACTTGCACGCAACACCGCACGCCCCCGAGTGCGTCGCGTCATGTTCGCGCCTTGCGGCGCGGGCAAGCTGGCGCCGGGGAGCGATGGTCCGGCGCGCCGGACCATCCCGCTGACCGCCGATCCTCAACCGCGCGCCGCGCACAAGAGACTGACGAGCCATGCCACGTTTTGCCCATATCTTCGAAGCCGCCGCCGATACCCTGAACGCCTACTATCAGGCCGTCGCCGAGGTCAATATCGACAGCTTGATGGGCTTGTGGATCGACGAGGAGTTCGTGAGCTGCATCTGCGCGGACGGCTCGCACCTGCATGGGCTCGACAGTATCCGCGCCGGCTTGCAGACCCAGCTCGAAGCGGCGCCGGTGTTGATCGAGCCGCTCGACATCCGCGTCTACGACAGCCTCGGCACCGTGGTCTATGCGATTGCCGAGGCGCATCGCCCGGCCGGCCCGACCGCCACGCCCGCAATGGTCTTCACCACTTACGTGATGGTTCATGAGCGCGGCGAGTGGCGCATCGCGCACATTCACGCGAGCCCGATGCCGAACGAAACCGCGAGCCAGTTCGCCACGAAGATGCGGCACGGGCAAGGTCCGCTGCATTGAGCGCGCGGCGCCACTTCGGATCGACGCTTTCCGTTTTCATGCAGGCATGAGTTCGACGCACGACAAATCCGCTTCCCCCGTCCCGGCTTCCACGAAGGTCGCGGCGGCCGTCGAGGCGAGCGTCGAACTGCTGTACCGCGCGCCGCTCTGGCTGCCGAACCGGCATGCGCAAACCATCGTCCCTTCGCTGTTCGCGCGCCGCCCCGCGGTGTCGTTTCGCCGCGAGCGCTGGGACACGCCCGACGGCGATTTCATCGATCTCGACTGGGTCGCGCACGACAGCCCGCCCGCCGATAGCGCGCCGCTTTTCGTGCTGTTTCACGGCCTCGAAGGCAGTTCGGGCTCGCATTACGCGGCCACGCTGATGGCGGCCGCGCGCGAATATGGCTGGCACGGCGTGGTGCCGCACTTTCGCAGTTGCAGCGGCCCGCTGAATCGTCTGCCGCGCTTCTACCATCTCGCCGACAGCGCCGAGGTCGACTGGGTCCTGCGCCGGCTGCGCGCCGCGCATCGCGGGCCGGTCGTCGCGGCGGGCGTGTCGCTCGGCGGCAACGTGCTGCTGCGCTGGCTCGGCGAGCAGCGCGAGGACGCGGCGAGAGTGGTATCGGCGGCCGCCGCGATTTCGACGCCGATCGACGTGCATGCGGGCGGCCGCGCCTTGTCGCAGGGCTTCGGCCTCGTCTACACGCGCAGCTTCCTGAAAACGCTCAAGCAGAAGGCCAGCCAGAAGCTCGAACAGTTTCCGGGGCTGTTCGATCGCGACGCGATGCTCGCAAGCCGCACGATGTACGAATTCGACAACGTCGTGACCGCGCCGCTGCACGGCTTTCGCGATACCGACGACTACTGGAGCCGCGCAACCACGCGCCCGCTGCTGCCGCACATCGAGGTGCCGACGCTCGTGCTCAACGCGCGCAACGATCCGTTCCTGCCGGCCGAGGCGCTGCCGTCGCGGCACGAGGTGTCGGCGGCGGTCGAACTCTATCAACCCGAGCACGGCGGCCACGCGGGTTTCATGACCGGGCCGTTCCCGGGCCGCATCGACTGGCTCTCGCGGCGCGTGTTCGGCTATCTGGAGCGTCACGTCGATCATGGATGACATCGTCAAACAGGCTCTCGCCAAATGGCCAAACGTGCCGAGCTGCACCGGCTGGCTCATGCTCGACCGGCGCGGCAACTGGCGCATGCGCGACGAAGCGGCCCAGGCAAGCGGCTCGCCGGGCGTGGCGATCCGTCATGAAGCGCTGCTCGGCTTCATCAACCGCAACTACGAGGCCGACGAGCGCGGCCAGTGGTTTTTCCAGAACGGGCCGCAGCGTGTGTACGTCGAGCTTGCGTATACGCCGTGGGTGGTGAGGTTGTCCGCGGCAGCCGATGGCTCACTCGCGTTGCACGACCAGGGCGGCGGTGCGTTCGAACCAGCGGCGGTATTCGTCGATGAAGACGGCGGCGTTCTGTTCGCCGATCGCTCGGAGCCGGCACGGATCGCGACGCTGCACGATCACGACCTGGAACTCTTCTCCGATCACGCGACGCTCGCCGGCGACGATACGCTGAGCGGCGAATTCCATTGGAACGATCAGGTCGCGTTGCCGCTGCAAAGCGTGCGGCGCGATGAAGTGGCGGCGCGGTTCGGGTTCGTCGCGAGTCCGGCGGCGGGGGTTTGAGTCGCGGGTCTGAGGCCCGGATCTGAGGCACGCGCCGAGGCAGGCTTCTGTCGGCCGAGCCCGGCATCGGAGCCTGACTGACCAGACTGACGCTTCCCCACGAACCACCGTCAGTCACCGTTCTTCGTCTCGCAGAAGGCGCTTCGCTTCATGCGCGCCGACGGCAAGCTCACACCCCTTCCCCCTTCTCGTCGAGCCGTTCTTCCTTGTAGCGGTTCTCCATCTCGTGCAGACGCGCGTCGACGGTCGCGAGATCGTAATAGCCGATCGTCTTCAGATCGCGCGCGTCCTTCAATTGCCGGATCGCCGACGGCCATGCCCCCTCCAGCGCAAACTTCTCCGCCATCGCGCGATGCTGGGTCAACACGTCGCCACTGCCCGCGCCGGCCTGCGCGAGATAGAGCCACCACGCGGGCTGATCGGGATGCGCCGCCGTCTCCCGCTTCGCGAGCGCCTGCGCCTCGGCGAAACGCCGCAAGGTCAGCAGCGTGCGGATATGCATGTCGATCGCGGCATTCGACTGCGGCCAGCGCTTCTGCGCGAAATCGGCGAGCCGTACGGCTTCGTCGTCGTGACCGGCGCGCCGCGCGATGTCGGCCGCGAGCACGTCGAGGCTCGGCGAGCTGCGCTCGGGTTCGCCCTCGGCGCGCTCGCTCGCCGTGAACGTCGCGCGCGCGTTGGCGAGCGCCGCCGTGGCGTCGTCGTCACGCTCCAGCAGCATCTGCCCATACGCGATGCCGTACCAGTTCGCGGCGACGTTGAGCGCCGTGCGTTCGTCGATTTCCGAGTGCAGCCGCGAGATTTCATCGGCGTAATCGCTGCGCGAGTGGCCTTGCAGGAGACGCGCGCGCGCCCGCACAAAGCCGTATTCGGGGTCCTGATGCGGCTGCCGGTACGGCGCGCGGCGCGCGCGATCTTCCATGTCGGCGATCCGCTCGCCCGTCAGCGGATGCGTACGCGCATAGGCCGGCATGCCGTTGTCGTTCATCGCCGCGCGCTCGAGCCGGTGGAAGAACGTCGGCATCGCATACGGGTCGTAGCCGGAGCCCGCGAGCAGCAGAAAGCCGACGCGGTCCGCTTCCTGCTCGGCCGAACGCGAGAAGCGCAACTGGCTGTCGACCGCGTACGCCTCGCCGCCGAGCGCGATCGCGCTGCCGAGATCGCCGCTGTGCGCGAGCACGCCCGCCAGCACGCCGAACAGCATGCCGGCGAGCGCCGCGTAGGTACTGCGCTCGCCGTTCGAGATCATCCGCGAGATATGGCGTTGCAGGACGTGCCCCATCTCGTGACCGAGCACCGAGGCGAGTTCGGATTCGGTCTGCGTCGCCACGATCAGCCCCGTGTTCACGCCGATGAAGCCGCCCGGCAGCGAAAACGCGTTGATCTGCGCGTCGCGCACCGCGAACAGATCGAAGTCCGGACGATAGCCGCCGATGTACAGCGCGTTGGCCGCCGCCGCGAGCTTGCCCGAGACCGAGTTGAGGTAGTCGCGCACGAGCCAGTCTTCGAGATAGTCGGGATCGCGCCGCAGCTCGCGCATCACGCGCTCGCCGAGCTTGCGCTCGGCCTGCGGCGTCAGCGAACCGGCGCCGCCGCTGCCGAGATCGGGCAACTGCTGCGCGGCGATCGGCGCGCGCCAGCCGTTGCTGCCGACGCGGCCCGTGTTGGCGCTGTTGCGGTTGTTGCCGCTATTGCCGCTGTTGCCGTTCGAGAAGCGGCTTTGCGCGCCGCCATATGTGCCGAACACGCCTGGCGCGATATCCGGCGGCAGGATCGGATCGGCGTAGCTATCGGCCGGACCGCTGACGAGCGGCGCTTCGCTGGATTGCGGGTTGAGCGCGATACCGGACGCGGTATTCGACGTGATGCTCGACGGGATGGCCGGGGGAGTGTTTGATGGGCTGCTCGCTGTGTTGCTTGATGGGCCACCTGAAGCACTTCTCGATGCACTGCTCGATGCGATGCCCGAGGTGCTACCCAATGCGCCGGCTGAAGCGCTGCTCGCCTGCGCGAACGCACCCGGCGGCGCGGCCAGCGCGATCGACAGCAACGCAGCGAGAAACCGTTTTGGACGCATCGAGGAGCCGGTCTGACGAAGTCGAAAAGCGACTCGCGCGGCCCGGACTAAGATAGCGGACATGAGGACGGCGCGGGGCAGCACTCAGCGCAATTGTAATCAGTCGTGGCGGCGCTTCAGGGGCGATCCGGTCGCCGCGCCGCGCAACGGGCGCACTGCTATGATAGGCGCCCTCTGAAGGAGCCAACCATGCCTGAACTCACTCATTTCAATGCGGCCGGCGAGGCGCATATGGTGGACGTCGGCGGCAAGCAGGAAACGAAGCGCATCGCGATCGCGCGGGGTTCGATCCGCATGCTGCCGGCAACGTTCGCGCTGATCCGCGACGGCAACGCCAAGAAGGGCGATGTAATCGGCATTGCGCGCATCGCGGCGATCCAGGGCTCGAAGCGCACCGCCGATCTGATTCCGCTATGCCATCCGCTCGCGCTGACTCGCGTGAAAGCCGACTTCGAACTCGACGAAACGCTGCCCGGCGTGCATTGCACGGTTCAGGCGGAAACGCTCGGACGAACGGGCGTCGAGATGGAAGCGCTGACGGCCGTGCAGGTCGGGCTTCTGACCGTGTACGACATGTGCAAGGCCGTCGATCGCGGCATGACCATCACGGATGTGAGGGTGATGGAAAAGCATGGCGGCAAATCGGGGGATTGGGTCGCGCAGGATTGAGCGCGTATTTCATCAGGCTCGATCCGACACCGCGCCCGGCAACCACCAGGACAAGGACATGACCATCGACAAACTGCGCGAGCAATTACTGGCCTTCCGCGACGCTCGCGACTGGCAGCAGTTTCACACGCTGCGCAACCTGATCGTCTCCACGAGCATCGAGGCCGGCGAGTTGCTGGAAACGATCCAGTGGAAGACCGATGCGGACATCGAAGCATTGCTCCGCGATCCGACGCAAATGAAGAACCTGCGGCACGAATGCGCCGACGTGCTCATGTACCTGCTGCTGGTTGCCGATGCCGCCGGCTTCGATCTCGTCGAGGCGGCGGCGGAAAAGCTCGAACTGAACGAAGAGCGCTATCCCGCCGACAAGGCGAAAGGCAGGTCCACGAAATATTCGGAGCTCTGACGGGCGGAAGCTTTCGCGCATGAAGCGAATCGCGCAAGCTTCCATGAACGCCCTTAACCTTAACCGAACGAGCGATGCGAGGAGCCCTCTGCAAAGAAGGCCGATACAGACCGTGCGCCGCCGTCAATCGTCGCTATCGTCGTCATCCTGCGCCGCGTCGGCCGACGGCTTGCCGTAGCGCTTGACCAGTTCTTCCCGGAAACCGGCGAGCGACTTCTGCTCGTCGACCAGTTCGTACAGATAGCCCAACTGCGCCGGCCAGTCCTTCAACTCCTCGGCAAAAATTCTCAGGCGTTCGACCGTGTCGAGCGCCGCCGCGGTATCGCCGCTCAAGGCCTGCAATACCGCGTAACGACGCAGCACCGTTTCGCCCGGCAGCAGCGCGATCGCCTGCCGGTGCATCTCGAGCTTGTGTTGCAGGTTCACGGAATTCATCGGCTGCAATGTCGCGAGGCCGTATTCGCCCCATGCGCCGAACAGGAACGACGGATCGGCGCCGTACTGCTCGGCCGGATGCGCGCCGTAATACAGCACCTCGGCGCGCGCATAGTCGCGATAGACCGGATACAGCGAAGCCAGCCCGCCGAACACGACCACCGCAAACACGCCCAACGACACGCGCTCGGGAACGATGCGTAGCGGCCGCGTTTCGAGCAGGCCGAATACGAACATGGCGGGCAGCAGGAAGAACATGTATTGCTGCGGATATTCGACGAGCGCGTGCATCGTCAGCACGCCGATCAGCGCAACGCCGAACACGCGCGCCGCGCTCTGCGGCGCGCGCACGACGCGCACGAGCCACGCGACGAGACCGAGCAGCACGATCGCGAGACCGATCAAGCCGGTCTTCGCGAGCAGATCGATAAAGATGTCGTGCGAGTTGTTGGCGATTTCGACGCCGCCCAACGTCTTCACGAGTTCGAACTGGTAGTTCGGGAATTCGCCCCAGCCGACGCCGAGCAGCGGATGCGCCTTGAACATCGTCCAGCCGTATTTCCATAGCGCGAGGCGCGGCGCGATCTGGCCGGCGTCCTGGAAGCGCTCGGCCGCCGACTGCCCGAGTTCGAGGTGATAGCGCACGTTGGCCCAGCGGATCAGCGCATTGACCACGAAGAACAGCACCGCGAGCACGATCGGAATCAGCCACTCGCGGTTGCCGCGGCGCAGGCGCGGCTCGTTGCGCATCTGCGCGAACGCCATCCAGAAACCGGCGACGACGATCACGCCCATTTGCAGCCACGGACCGCGCGAGACGGTCAGCGCGAGTCCGGCCGAGAAAATCGTCGACACGAGCAACCAGACCGGCACGGCGATGCGCCGTGTCTGCACGAGATACAGCGCGCCCGCCATCGCGAACGAGATATAGGTGGCGAGGTGGTTCGCCTGCGCCATGTTGCCGAACGGCCGGCGCTCGACGGTCACGTTATAGGCGACCACGAGCGGCGCCACGCGCGTCTCGAGATGGAACAGCTGGATCACCTGGCTGAACACCGCAAACAGGCCGCCCGCGATCAACGCCCCGGCCGCCCAGCGCAAGGCGGTTTCATCGAGCTTCGCGCGCGCGAAGCCGTAGCCCGCATGCACGGCCATGAACGCGGCGAGCAGGAAGCCGGCGCCGAGCCAGTTCATCGACGGCTGTGCGACCGGCAGCACGAACGTCTGCACGACCAGCACGAGACCGAACAGCAGCGGCACCAGCGCGACCGCCGGCGACGCGAACGTCACGCGCGGCCTTGCGCTCGCGACGAGCAGCACGACCGCGGCGCCCATCAGCAGATACAGCGCGAACGCGGTGAATTCGGCGTAGAAGGTCGGGATCGGATACGTATGGTTGGAAACCGCATAAGGCAGCACCAACGCGAGAGCCAATAGGACGAGAGACAGGTAACGCGCGAAAGGGGTGGGCATCGAATCAACGGTGGGCGTCGGGTAGGGTAGCCCCCCTTCTTTGCAGAAGAGGAGCCCCCTAAGAACCGTACGTGCGAGTTTCTCCGCATACGGCTCAAGCCTACATATTTCTTTACAAAGCCCCGTCAGTGCAACGACGGAGCCGGCTTAGTTACCACAAGTTTACCAACGTGTACCTGCCGGTGGCAGTCGGGGTGCAGCAGAACCCTATTCGACAGAGCGTCGGTCCCACCATGCATCCGATATTCCAGATGATGGTCGTGCCAACTGGTCTCGTTCGTCAGAGCCCAGCCACAGTGCGCACACAAGCCGCCCTGTGATTTGTACAGCGACACCCATTGCTTGCGATAACGCATCGAGTACTCCATGCGCTCCTGCCGCAATTGCTCGCTGTACTGCTCCCACAATGGATCAAACGGATTGAATTCCCCTTTGACCTTCCTGTGGCGCCTGATGTCCGTACCGCTGATCTGGTACAACTCAAGCAAACCCTTGCTGCCGTCGTCTTGAACTACGGGAGCGGCGAACACCCAATGCCGATTGCCGAGCGAGTGAAAGTACTTCCGTTTCACCCACTCCGCGTTCTTGTTTGGATGCCTCCGCTTCGACCACCGCCAGAGCCTGTAAAACACCAACGACTCCATGCGGCTATACGCCTGCTTGGCAACTACAGGGCTGTGATATTGCGCCCAGCCTCGTAGCATCGGATTCAGCAATCGGATCAACTCCTCCTGCTTTACCGCCTTGTGACCGCTGATTGTATCCGCCACCTTGCGATAGAACGTCTGCACGTTCTTCCTGCTCGGCTTGATGAGCAGCGTTCCCGAATACTTCCGGAAATTCCACCCAAGGAAATCAAAGCCTTCGTCAATGTGAACGATCCGGGTCTTCTCCTGCGATAGTTGCAATCCCCGTACCTCAAGGAAGGTTTCTATCCAAGGTCTGACTTCGTGTTCCAGCATCTCTTTCGAGTGGCCGGTGATAACGAAGTCGTCCGCGTATCGAACCACATTCACTTTCAGCTTGTTCGCTTTCCCGATCCCAAACTTCGCACCGAGGTGCGCAATCAGTTCACGTTCCAGCCCGTTCAGCGTCACGTTTGCCGGCGTCGGGGAAATGATGCCTCCCTGCGGCGTACCGGCCTCCGTCGCCTGTAGCTGCCCTTTGTAAATCAGGCCAGCCTTCAACCATTTCCGAAGGATCACCCTGTCCATCGGGACATTGTTTTCCAGCCAGTCATGGTTGATGTGGTCAAAGCATCCCTTGATATCCGCTTCAAGTACCCATTGCGCCGAACGGCGACGGGCCATGACAACGAAAATCTGAGACATGGCGTCAGCCGTCGAACGGTTTAACCTGAACCCATACGAGTTCGGGTCGCTCGTCGATTCCGACACCGGCTCCAGAGCCAGCAGATACAGAGCTTGCATCGCCCTGTCCCGCATGGTCGGGATGCCCAGAGGGCGCTCCTTCCCATTGGCCTTGGGGATAAAGACTCTCCGTAGAGGCAGAGGCTTATATCCGTGCCGCTTCAACCTGCCGACAGCAAGCCATCGGCTTTCAGGCGAATCCCATAGCTCGCGATCGACCCCAGCCGTTCGCGCACCTTGGTTCTGCGTAACACGTCGTACCGCATGCAGCTTTGCGGACAACGTGCGAGTCAGCATCCGTTGCAAGGATTTCACCCTGCGCCAGTCACTTTCTCGCGTCGCCTTCGCAATTCGAATCTGCATCCCTCTCACGTTCCGTTCAACCCGACGCCAATCTACGGCGTGCCAGTTGTCGGGCGCGTGGGAAAGCGCAGATCCGGTCTTTCGACCAGATACTTTCATGCTGCTCTCCTACCTGGAAAAGTCCCCAGACAGAAGGCGCATCTCCCCCAGCGGGGCAGATACACCCCGCTGGGGAACAACAAAACTCAATGCAGGCGCATGCACCTGCATCTGACCAAGTTACAGAGGGTAGTCAGCCGTCTTGCGACGGTAGACCAGACGGAAGTCTGCCCGCTTTCGCGTGGGGTGATGTCCCAACCCCTATCCGAACCATTACAGCCCGGCTTTCGCTTTTTCCGTCCTCCCATACCTGCACAATCAACAGCGTCCCTTGCGGTTCGCCTGCCAGCCCTACTGCGCTGGCAACCATACAGGCTTACCACGTTCCCGGCATGTCACACGACTGACGTAGGTTCTGCCTCTTCCCCGGTGGCTAAGTGACGACGTAATCCGACGGTTGAGCGGATTAACCAGCCACGTACCTTTTGGTTAGAGCCCAATGTTCAAGCAGCTTTGGCTCCTCAGTGCTTACGAGGTTTATCAGCAGTTCACTTACATTAACCATATCAGCCAGCCTAGCTCCTCAACCCCCTCGCTGCTGGGAGTCTCCAGATCGTTCCTCGCGGAGCCGATCTGCCCGAAACCTCCGGGGGCTACATTGTCAGAAGAGCTTCACACCCCACCGTTGCCAGTGACGCATGTCTTCCTAGGCTACTGCTGGTCGTACAGCAGGTTCCCTTCCTCACCCGGACATCGGGCAAGGCAAAACAATGACACACCGAGCTTTCGCTCGTATCGGTTTGCGAATCCGTTGCTGTTAAAGCGCAGGAATTGCACACGACATCCCGCCTGGTCGGCGGAGATGAAGCCGCTGACTGGGCGGGACCTGACGGTAATCAGGTCAATACAATGCGATTCTTCGGCTGGACAAGCCCAAATCACGCTTCACAAAAATATGGGGCGTAGTCCCGAAGGACCACACACTCAGCTACTAGAAATCGCCCCCGAAGAGGCCTCAAGCACATCTTTACTGCAGTCGATGCTCGTAACGTGAGCGAACGGACACGAGCGTGCGTGTCGCACCAACCGGCGCACTATACAAAAAATTCCTTGCGCTGTGCGCCGGCCCGGCCGAAATAGCCCAAAAATCAGCGTTTTACGTGGCGTCCCTGTTGCGGCGCGGAGTCAGCCGACCGCTCAGGAGCGGCATTCCGGCGGCGCCAGATTCGCCGCGAGCGTCGGCGCGTCGACCGGCGCGGGTCCCGCGCCCGGTGCCGGCAACGACGACGCCGCCTTGCCGCCCGCAAAACACTCCCATGTGAGCGCACCGCTCTGCACCGCGTCCTTGTTCAAGGCGACGCGCGCGGTCGGTGCGTCCGCGTTGTCCGGCACCGACGGCACGAGCGTCAGCGTGTTCGAACCGGCCGGCGCGACGCGCGTCGTGAACGCGATCGTGATCTGGCCGGTGTCGTCGTCGATCTGAATGGACTCGACATTGCGCGTGGCGGGCGGCGACGCATAACCGCCGCTGAACGCATTGCCGCTCGCGGCGTTTTCGGCCACCGCGAGCCGCGCCGAGGACGCGAGCGACAAGCCCTCGCCGACCCGGCTGCGCGCCAGATAGTCCTGATACGCGGGAATCGCATAGGCCGCGATCACGCCGACGATCGCGAGCACGATCATCAGCTCGATCAGCGTGAAGCCGACGCCCCAGCGATCGCGGATGCGCGCGAGCCGCGCGGGCCAGTTCGGGCGCCAGCGCACGCAGCGGGAGAGGCACGAGGAACGCGCGGCCTGGGCCTGGGAATAAGGGGGATACGGCAAGGTAAAGATCATCGGCGGACCTCCTGATACGAAAAACGCCTGCCCGCGAATCGGGAACAGGCGTCTCAATCGTAGCGAGCCAGGCGCGCGGTTCACAGTCAGCCAGATGGCTAATGTTGCGCCGACGTGCCGACGTGTTAGCCGCCCGGCACACTCGAACCCGCCCGGCGCATCTCCTCGCCCGGCGCCCCCGTCAAAGCGCGGCGCGCCTCGCGTTGCGGCGCTTCAGCAGAGACCCGACGATCACGACGAACAGCGCCCCCGCGACGCTCGTCCCGTATTCGGCGACGGGCGTGTCGAGGATCGGCCAGCGGTCGCCGGCCGGGTCGTTGACCATCAGGCCGCCCGCGATCCAGCCGAGCAATGCCGCGCCGAACAGCACGATGAACGGAAAGCGGTCGAGCAGCTTGAGAATCAGCTGACTGCCCCACACGATCAGCGGAATGCTCACCACGAGGCCGAAAATCACGAGCGCAAGACGATGCTCGTGCGCGGCCGACTCGGCCGCACCCGCGATGGCGATCACGTTGTCGAGGCTCATCACCGCGTCCGCGACGACGATGGTTTTGATCGCCGAGATTAGCTTGTCGGCAGGCTTGACGTTCTCATGCACATCGTGCGCGGGCACGAGCAGACGCACGCCGATCCACAGCAGCAGCAGGCCGCCCGCGAACTTCAGCAGCGGCACGTCGAGCAGCACGACCGCGAACGCGATCAGCACGACGCGCAGCACGATCGCGCCGGCGGTCCCCCACAGCACGCCGCGCACGCGCTGCGACGGCGGCAGATTGCGGCAGGCCAGCGCGATCACGACCGCGTTGTCGCCGCCGAGCAGAATGTCGATGACGATGATCTGGAAAACCGCGCCCCAGTTGAGCGTCGAGAAGAATTCGAGCATGAGAGACCGGATAGGAAAAAGCCGCCTAGCGGACGGAAACTCGGCATGCGCGCGGACAAAAAAAAGCGGGGGAGTCTGCACTCCCCCGCTTTTCGGGACCGCCCGCTCACGAAAGGACCTCGTAAGCGTATCAAAGGCGTGCCGCGACGGCACGCACATTTCTTCGATTTACAGCATCGCCTTCAGAAGACGCGCCATTTCCGACGGGTTCTTCGTGACCTTGATACCGCAGGCGTCCATGATTTCCAGCTTCGCTTCGGCGGTGTCCGCACCGCCCGAGATCAGCGCGCCGGCGTGGCCCATGCGCTTGCCCGGAGGCGCCGTGACGCCGGCGATGAAGCCGACCACCGGCTTCTTCATGTTGTCCTTGATCCACTCGGCAGCGTTCGCTTCGTCCGGACCGCCGATTTCGCCGATCATGATGACGGCGTCCGTATCCGGATCGTCGTTGAACATCTTCATGACGTCGATGTGCTTCAGACCGTTGATCGGGTCGCCGCCGATACCGACTGCCGACGACTGGCCGAGGCCGATCGCGGTCAGCTGGCCGACTGCTTCGTACGTCAGCGTGCCCGAACGCGACACGACGCCGATGCGGCCCTTGCGGTGGATGTGACCCGGCATGATGCCGATCTTCAGTTCGTCCGGCGTGATCGTGCCCGGGCAGTTCGGTCCGAGCAGCAGCGTCTTGCGGTTTTCCGCGCGCATGCGGGCCTTGAGCTCGATCATGTCACGGACAGGAATGCCTTCCGTGATGCAGATTGCGAGGTCGAGGTCGGCTTCGACCGCTTCCCAGATCGCCGCGGCAGCGCCTGCCGGCGGCACGTAGATCACCGACACGGTCGCGCCCGTTTCGGCCTTGGCTTCGGCGACGCTCGCGTAGATGGGAATGCCTTCGAAGTCTTCGCCGGCGCGCTTCGGGTTCACGCCCGCGACATACGCTTCGCGGCCGTTTGCATACTCACGGCAAGCACGCGTGTGGAACTGACCGGTCTTGCCGGTGATGCCCTGCGTGATGACCTTGGTGTCTTTGTTGATCAGAATCGACATGTATTAACCTCTGTTCGTTTGGCGTCGCACCGTGGCGCCGCGAGACGTCGTAAAGCCCGCCCGCGTCGCTCGCGCGCCGCCATTCGTAGTCTGGTATGCGCTGTGGCCGGCTTACGCCTTGCCCGCAGCAGCCGCGACGACCTTCTGAGCCGCCTCTTCCATGCTGTCGGCCGAGATGATCGGCAGACCGGATTCGGCGAGCATCTTCTTGCCCAGGTCTTCGTTCGTGCCCTTCATGCGGACCACGAGCGGCACCTTCAGCGACACGGCCTTCGACGCCGCGATCACGCCTTCCGCGATCACGTCGCAGCGCATGATGCCGCCGAAGATGTTGACCAGAATCGCGGTCAGGTTCGGGTTCTTCAGCATGATCTTGAACGCTTCGGTGACCTTCTCGGTCGTCGCGCCACCGCCGACGTCGAGGAAGTTCGCCGGTTCGCCGCCGAACAGCTTGATGGTGTCCATCGTTGCCATGGCGAGGCCAGCGCCGTTCACGAGGCAGCCGATGTTGCCGTCGAGCGAGATGTATGCGAGGTCGAACTTCGACGCTTCGATTTCAGCCGGATCTTCTTCGTCCAGATCGCGGTAAGCGACGATTTCCGGGTGACGGAACAGCGCGTTCGAGTCGAAGTTGAACTTCGCGTCGAGTGCGATGACCTTGCCGTCGCCGGTCAGGATCAGCGGGTTGATTTCGGCGAGCGATGCATCGGTTTCCCAGAATGCCTTGTACAGGCCTTGCAGGATCGCGCGAGCTTGCGGGATCGAAGCGTCGGGCACGCCGATCTTCTTCGCGAGGTCGTCGGCTTCCGCATCCTTCAGGCCGGTCGACGGATCGACGGCAACCTTGTGGATCAGCTCGGGCGTCTTTTCCGCGACTTCTTCGACGTCCATGCCGCCTTCGCTCGATGCCATCACGACGATCTTCTGCGAAACGCGATCGATCACGAGACCGACATACAGTTCCTTCTTGATGTCAGCGCCTTCTTCGATCAGCAGGCGGTTCACCTTCTGGCCTTCCGGGCCGGTCTGGTGCGTGACGAGCTGCATGCCGAGGATCTGTTCCGAATACTCGCGAACCTGTTCCAGCGACTTGGCGACCTTCACGCCGCCGCCCTTGCCACGGCCACCCGCGTGGATCTGAGCCTTGACGACCCACACCGGGCCGCCCAGCTCCTGCGCGGCCTTGACCGCATCATCCACCGAGAAGACCGGCTTGCCGCGCGGTACCGCGACGCCGAATTTCCGCAGGATTTCCTTACCCTGGTACTCGTGAATCTTCATGCGTGATTCCCTTCAGTCTGAGAGTTGGATTGAACTTCGTTTCCGCTGCCGCCGTTCATGCCGGACGCGCTGCCGCGTTGTGCCTCGCGGCCCGCCGCATCGCCTGACGAGGCCGCGCGCTGCTCCGGGCGCGGCGCGTGGCCATACCAGCGCGGATAAAACCGTTGCACCGCTTCGCCGTCGAAACGCAGCGCGTGGCAGCGTCCCAGCTGGAATGGCGGTTTGTCGTTGGAATGCTCGCCCGTGCTATCAGGCGATTCGTCTCCTGAACCCGTGTTCGCGCCCGATGCGCTGTCAGCGGTGTTCCACACGTCGCCGGCGAACGCCTGAATCGCGGCGGTCGGCAGGACCGCGCACAACTCGGTGAGATGCGTGCAGCCAGCCGTGCCGGCCAGCAAACGGGCAGCATCGCGACGGAAGTTGTGGAGCAGATTGAGCCCGATGAGGGCGCGATAGGCGGAATTGCTGGCCTGGCATGAGCCCGGATAGGGCACCCAGTCGGACGACGCTTCGGCGTCGACGACGTTGAGCTTGCGATCGATCGTGATGCGAAGCCAGAGCTCATGGATCGGCTGACCATTGGGCCGGACACCCGACGCAAGCTGCACATCGCGCGGCTTTTTGTCGGTCAGGCACGCTTCCAGGTCCCACAGGCCATCTGCTCGCTCGTAAGCTTCCGCTCTGATTGCGCGACGATGACGCAACTGACGGGACACTGGCGGGGAGAGCGACATGCGGGAAGGAAAGGCCGGATTGGAAAACCTACGGATTTTAGCATAACGGGTATTTGGGACAGTCCCGATTGCGCCCCCGGCCGCTGGGCTGTAGCGCGGAAAACGCTGCCCCGCCTGTCTTTTTGGCGTGCACCCGCGTGGCGCTTCCTGGTTTTCCGCTTGCTGTGCGGCTAGTCGCCGTCCCACATCTCGTCGATGCCTTTGAGGATCTTGCCGATCGTCGCGCCGGAAAAGCCGCGCGAGGCGAGAAAGCGCGCCTGCTTCGCGCGCTCGGCCGGTGTGCCCGGCAGTTCGCCGAATTTCTTGCTCCAGACGGCCCGTGCACGGGCGAGTTCGGTGTCGCGCAGTTGCGCGGTCGCCTCTTCGACAAGCGCGGGATTGAGCGCATGCTGCTTCAGTTCGCCGAGGATGCGGCTTGTGCCCAGTCGGGACGCGCGCCGGTGAATCAGGCTTTCCGCGAAACGCGAGTCGGATAGCCAGTTCTCGGCTTCGAGCGAGTCGAGCACCGTGTCGAGCGAATCGGTTTCCTCGACGTAGGGTTTCAGCTTGCGCGCAAGTTCGGCGCGGCTATATTCGCGGCGCGACAGATAGCCGAGCGCACGCGCTTTCAGCGAACGGGCCGGGCGTTGGGATTTTCTGCTGCCGTCTTCGTCGGACTGCCCCGGCTTTGCTTCACCGGGTTGGCGGCGTGAGCGGGTGTAGGTGTCTTCGGAGAGGGGTTGGGAATCCGGCCCGGAGAAATCGGGGCTGGACGCCGCAGAGGAAACTCGAGACCGAGTACGCTGCGGGCCGCGACCCGCAGCGTGATCGTGGGCGTCGAAGGATTCGAACGGATCGGAGGGATCGCCCTGCTCGGGCGATCCCTCCGCTGCATCGCGCGGGCCGTCCGAGTAACGCCCGGAGTCGGAGCTGGAACCTGAACCGGACAGCGGCCGGCCTTTGCGTATCACTTGATGCTTACTCTTCTTCGTCCGCGACTTCAGCGTCCGCGCCGGTCACGGCATCTGCCATCGCGGTGACGCCCAGCGATTCGCGGATACGGTTTTCGATTTCGCGCGCGATGTCCGGATTTTCGCGCAGGAATTCACGCGCGTTGTCCTTGCCCTGGCCGATCCGTTCGCCGTTGTAGCTGTACCATGCGCCAGCCTTGTCGACGATCTTGGCCTGCACGCCGAGGTCGATGACTTCGCCCTGACGCGAGATGCCTTCGCCGTACAGAATGTCGAAAATCGCTTCACGGAACGGCGGCGACACCTTGTTCTTGACGACCTTCACGCGCGTTTCGTTGCCGATCACTTCGTCGTTCTTCTTGATCGAACCGATACGGCGAATGTCCAGACGCACCGACGCGTAGAACTTCAGCGCGTTGCCGCCCGTGGTGGTTTCCGGGTTGCCGAACATCACGCCGATCTTCATGCGGATCTGGTTGATGAAGATCACGAGGCAGTTCGTGCGCTTGATCGTGCCGGTCAGCTTGCGCAGCGCCTGCGACATCAGACGCGCTTGCAGACCCGGCAGCGAGTCGCCCATTTCGCCTTCGATTTCCGCCTTCGGCACCAGTGCCGCGACCGAGTCGATCACGATCATGTCGATCGAGCCCGAGCGCACGAGCGCGTCGGCGATTTCGAGCGCCTGTTCGCCGGTGTCCGGCTGCGAGACCAGCAGGTCGGCCACGTTCACGCCGAGCTTGCCCGCGTATTGGATGTCGAGCGCGTGTTCCGCGTCGATGAACGCCGCGGTGCCGCCAAGCTTCTGCATTTCGGCGATGACCTGCAGCGTCAGCGTGGTTTTACCGGACGACTCCGGACCGTAGATTTCGACCACGCGGCCACGCGGCAAACCGCCGACGCCCAGTGCGATGTCGAGGCCGAGCGACCCGGTGGAGACCACCTGGATGTCTTCGACTGCCTCACCTGCGCCGAGCCGCATGACCGACCCTTTGCCGAACTGCTTTTCGATCTGCGCGAGCGCGGCGGCAAGTGCCTTGCTCTTTTCAGCAGTCAGTCCAGCCGAGCCTTTCTTGCTTTCTTCCATGAATCGTCCTTTGCTATGATGAACGGCGTCTGAGGCAGGTGTGCGCCCAGGTTCCGGCCGGATTCGGTACAAATTCGGCACGGTCCTGAGAACGGCACACGAAACGCAGACACTGTATAAAAAAACAGTAGTTTTGGCAAGCGCGATTGTCATGCGAACGCGCATTTTTACTGTCGCACCGCCCCAACTACCCACAATGATGTTCGGAGACCGCTGCGCGCCGGGGCGTCCCCCACGGTGCCGGCAAAGCCAGGCTGGCGCATCATGCGAATTCTGATAGCCGAAGACGACAGCATACTCGCGGACGGTCTGCTTCGATCACTCCGCCAATCGGCCTATGCCGTCGATCACGTCAAAAGCGGCGTGGAAGCCGATACGGCGTTGTCAATGCAGTCGTTCGACCTATTGATCCTCGATCTGGGCCTGCCGCGCATGTCCGGCCTCGAAGTGCTGCGCCGCCTGCGCGCGCGCAATTCGAACCTGCCCGTGCTGATCCTGACCGCCGCCGACAGCGTCGACGAACGCGTCAAGGGGCTCGATCTCGGCGCCGACGACTACATGGCCAAACCCTTCGCGCTCAACGAACTCGAAGCACGCGTGCGGGCGCTCACGCGGCGCGGCGCGGGCGGCGGCCCGACGGTCGTGCGGCATGGCTCGCTGTCGTTCGACCAGGTCGGCCGGAGCGCCTATGTGAACGAGCAGGTCATCGATCTGTCGGCGCGCGAACTCGGCCTGCTCGAAGTGCTGCTGCAACGAATCGGCCGGCTCGTCTCGAAGGAACAGCTCGTCGACCATCTGTGCGAATGGGGCGAGGAAGTCAGCAACAACGCGATCGAGGTCTACGTGCACCGGCTGCGCAAGAAGATCGAGCCGAGCGGCGTGCGCATCATCACCGTGCGCGGGCTCGGCTACTGCCTGGAAAAAGCGGCGCCGCCCGCGAACGCGA
>NZ_JAAGPS010000069.1:0-40033 GCF_017105025.1 Paraburkholderia sp. Ac-20336
TGGCGTGCGCGCCGGCTTGGCGGC
The DNA here is from genome assembly GCF_017105025.1 of Paraburkholderia sp. Ac-20336. Classification (NCBI taxonomy): domain Bacteria; kingdom Pseudomonadati; phylum Pseudomonadota; class Betaproteobacteria; order Burkholderiales; family Burkholderiaceae; genus Paraburkholderia; species Paraburkholderia sp. Ac-20336. The sequence goes on from NZ_JAAGPS010000069.1 coordinate 25, forward strand.
GGCAGCCGACGCTGCCGCACTGGTTTGAGACGCAGACCGTTTAGCCGGCGCCTTCGTGGCCGTTGCCATCCTGCCTCCTGCCTGGCGAGTCGATCAGAGGGAAGTACGAGGTGCGCTCACACGCGCCGCCACTCGGTCAACCCGCCGGGTTTGTCTTCAAGGGCAACACCGGCCTCGAGCAACTCGGCCCGGATCCGGTCTGCTGCCGCATAGTCCTTTGCCTGCTTGGCCGCTACGCGCGCGGCGATCTTCGCTTCGATCGCGGTGGGTTCGAGCGCGCCGTCGGCTGCAGCACCCGCTGCCTGCTGCAGGTATGCACGCGGCTCGCGCCCGAGCAGCCCGAGCACCGCGCCCAGCGCTCGCAATTGGCGGGCCAGCGCGGGCTCGCGCGTGCGATTCACTTCCGTTGCCAGTTCGAACAGCACCGATACCGCCACCGGCGTGTTGAAGTCGTCGTTCATGGCCGCCTGGAAACGCTGCGCATGCGCTTCGCTCCAGTCGAGCGCCGCCGCATCCGGCGCGACGTCTTTCAACGCGGTGTACAAACGCGCGAGTGCGTTGCGTGCGTCGTCGATATGCACGTCGCTGTAATTCAGCGGCGAGCGGTAATGCGCACGCGCGATGAAGAAGCGCACCACCTCCGCATCGTACTGCGCGAGCACCTCGCGAATCGTAAAAAAATTGTTCAACGACTTCGACATCTTCTCATTGTCGATCTGCACGTAGCCGTTGTGCATCCAGTAATTGACGAACCTTTGTCCGGTCGCGCCCTCGCTTTGCGCGATCTCGTTTTCATGGTGCGGAAACTGCAGGTCCTGGCCGCCGCCGTGAATGTCGAACTGTGCGCCGAGCAGCGTGCAGCCCATCGCCGAACATTCGATATGCCAGCCCGGACGGCCGCGCCCGTACTTCGAATCCCAGCCGGTGTCGGCGGGTTCTTCCGGCTTCGCCTGCTTCCACAGCACGAAGTCGAGCGGGTCTTCCTTCGCGTCGTTGGCCGCAACGCGTTCGCCCGCGCGCAGGTCTTCGAGCGACTTGCCCGAAAGCTTGCCGTAGCCCGCGAATTTGCGCACCGCATAGTTGACGTCGCCGTCGCTCGCCTGGTAGGCGTAGCCGTTCGCCTCGAGCTTCTCGATCATGCCGAGCATCTGCGGAATGAAGTCGGTCGCGCGCGGTTCGATGTCGGGACGCGCGATGCCGAGCGCGTCCGCGTCTTCGTGCAGCGCGGCAATGAAGCGATCGGTCAGCGACTTGATGGTCTCGCCGTTCTCGACGGCGCGGCGGATGATCTTGTCGTCGATGTCGGTGATATTGCGCACGTAAGTCACGTCGTAGCCGAGCGTGCGCAACCAGCGCTGCACGATGTCGAACACGACCATGACCCGCGCATGACCGACGTGACAATAGTCGTACACGGTCATCCCGCAGACGTACATCCGCACGACGCCCGGCTGCAGCGGCACGAAAGTTTGCTTGTCACGCGCGAGCGTGTTGTAGATGCGCAGAGATTCCATAGAGAGCGGTGCGTGGGCCGAAAGAAGTCCGCATTGTGCTTCTGCGCGCCGCGACCCGTGAACGAACAGGACAACGGGTGCGTCGCATACAGCCAAAACCGGCGCACCTCGTGCGGCGGTCAGGCTGCAGACGAGACTGCGAACCAGGCGGAGACGGCCACGAGTGGCGAAAAGACAGTCGGCGGTTCGACGGAACGCGCAGACCTTTTGTTAGAATGGCTCGGAGTATAACATCCAGACCTGAGCCTATGAAACACTCCAGCGGCCGCGCGCGCAGCGCTGCGACCCTCGCCGCGTCTACGTTTGGCGGCGTTGTCGGCGGTGCGACTTTCGAAGCGGCGCGCACTCTCGCGTTGCGTGTCACGGTGGCCGCGGCGCTCGCCGTCGTGCCGCTCGCAAGCGCCTATGCGCAGAAGGCCGCGGTCATGCCGCAAGGCCCTGCCGTGCGCGACAACACGCCGGAAATCGACACCTCGATCGAGCAGAAAAACTGGCAAGCCGCACTGACCCAGCTCGATGCGCGCATCGCCTCGAATCCGCACGACGCGCAGGCCAGGTTCAAACGCGGCACGGTGCTTGCGCATCTCGGCCGCGACGACGAAGCGATCACCGCGTTCATCGAACTCACGCAGCTCTACCCCGAGCTTCCCGAGCCGTACAACAACCTCGCCACGCTGTACGCGAAACACGGCCGCCTGAGCGAGGCGCGCGCCGCGCTCGAAACGGCCGTCCAGGTCAATCCGAACTACGGCCTCGCCTACGAGAACCTCGGCGACGTCTATCTGCGCATGGCCAATGAAGCGTATCGCCGCGCGCAGGGCCTCGGCAAGGCGAGCGCGACGACCACGCAGCGTCTCGCCGACATCCAGAAGATCATCACGCCGCCCGCCGCGCGCAAGTCGGCGCAGCCGGCCGCCGCCACGCTGCCTGACGACTACACCGCGCGCGCCACCTCGAACATGACGCAAACGCCGAGCTTCCAGTTCGGCGGCGCGAACGGCTCGCTCGCCATGCCGCCGTACATGGCGCCGTCGCACTGACACCGGCTAACACCGGCTCGCTGCCGGCAGCCCGTTTTCTCCAACCTCGAGGATCTTCATGAAATGGTTGATGTTGGCGCTCGGCAGCGCCGCCCTGATCGCCAACGCCCCTGTCTTCGCGCAGTCCGGGTCGCCGGCCGGCGCGCAAGCCGCGCATCCGTCCGTTCTGCTCAAGACGTCGGAAGGCGACATCCGCGTCGAGCTGTATCCCGAGAAAGCGCCGAAAACGGTCGCGAATTTTCTCGACTACGTGAAGGCCGGGCAGTACAGCGGCACGATCTTTCATCGCGTGATTCCGGGCTTCATGATTCAGGGCGGCGGCTATACGCAGAGCTTCGCCGAGAAGCCGACGCGCGCGCCGATTCCGCTCGAAAGCCGTAACGGCCTGAAGAACACCACGGGCACGATCGCGATGGCGCGCACGAGCGATCCGAATTCGGCCACGGCGCAGTTCTTCATCAACACGGTGGACAACGCCAATCTCGACTACCCGAATCCGGACGGCAACGGCTACGCGGTGTTCGGCAAGGTCACGAGCGGCATGGACGTCGTGAAGCGCATCGAAGCCACGCCCACCACCACGCGCGGCCCGATGAGCAACGTGCCGCAAAAGCCGGTCGTGATCCAGTCGGCTACCGTCGTGAGCAAGTAATCCACACGCCCCGGCACGGCCTCGCGTCAATGCCTGACGACATGCCGCGCCTTTTTTCCAACCCGTTCATCAAAGGATTCCATCATGGTTGAACTGCATACGAACCACGGCGTCATCAAACTCGAACTCGACGCTGAAAAAGCGCCCAAGTCAGTCGAGAACTTCCTCAACTACGTGAAGGCCGGCCACTACGACAACACGGTGTTCCACCGCGTGATCGACGGCTTCATGATCCAGGGCGGCGGCTTCGAACCCGGCATGAAGCAAAAGCCGACGGCCGAGCCGATCAACAACGAAGCGAACAACGGCCTGAAGAACGTCAGCGGCTCGATCGCGATGGCACGCACGAACGACCCGCATTCGGCGACCGCGCAATTCTTCATCAACGTGAACGACAACGACTTCCTGAACCACTCGTCGCCGACGCCGCAAGGCTGGGGCTACGCGGTGTTCGGCAAGGTCGTCGACGGCATGGACGTGGTCGAGAAGATCAAGAAGGTCAAGACCGGTTCGAAGGGCTTCCACCAGGACGTGCCGGTCGACGACGTGGTGATCGAGAAGGCCGTGGTGGTCGGCTGAAACGCCGCCGACATCACTCAGGCATCGACTCGTTTGAACTGAAATCAGGCACCTTCAATGCTGCAAGAGACGCCGCTGCGAAGCGTCGCCGCGGGCGTGTCTGGCGAGGGCCAACGCCCGCACGCCGCACGCCCGTTTTTCTTTATCTCCGATCTGCATCTGAGCGAGGCGATCCCGCGCACGGTCGCCGCGTTCGAGCACTTCATCCGCGTGACCGCCCAGGAGGCGGACTCGGTGTTCATTCTCGGCGACCTGTTCGAATACTGGGTCGGCGACGACATGCTCGGCGAGCCGTTCGTCGCGCGCATGACGGCCTTGCTGCACACGCTGTCGGAGCGCGGCATCGCGCTCTACATCATGCACGGCAACCGCGACTTCCTGCTCGGCAAGCGCTTCATGAAAGCGGCCGGCGCGATCTGGCTGCCCGATCCGTTCGTGATTACCGCGTTCGGCCTGCGCGTTGCGCTCGCGCACGGCGATCGCCTCTGCACCGCGGATCGCGGCTATCAACTGTTCAGGCATTTCGCGCGCAATCATGTCGCGCAGATGCTGTTTCTCGCGTGGCCGTTCCGCTGGCGGCGCAAGCTCGCCGAAAACATGCGCGCCAAGAGCGAGCATGGCCGGCTGCGGCCGGTATCGGTCAAGTATGACGTGACGCCCAAAGGTGTCGCCGCGCTCTTCAAGACGTCGAAAACGACGACCATGATTCATGGGCATACGCACCGGCCCGCGCGGCATCGCGAGCCGGGCGGCACGCGCTGGGTTCTGCCGGATTGGGACCTCGATCACGGCCCGCGCCGCGGCGGGTATCTGCGGATCGATGGCGACGGGATTCGAGCGTTGCCGCTCGATTGAAACGGCGATGTTGCAGCCGCGCGCTGAATTCGCGTGAATCGGCGCGAAGCCATGCGAACCCCGATGAGCCTGCGTAGTCCGGCGCGCATTCGCGGCACCGGACATGGAACGACGATCAGCGCTGCGCGACCGCGCCTTCCACCTTCCCCGCAATCGCGGCCGACAAACGCCGCAAATCGAGCAACGCCGCGTCTGCGCCTTCGAGCCCTTCGAGACTCGTGCCGAGCCGCTCGAGCGCATCGACGATCTCGTCGATGCGTCGTGACTGCGTGGCCGCATGATCGATCAGGCCGTGAATCGCGAGCGACACCGGATCGTCCGCATTCGGCGTGATGCCGTAGGCGCAGAACGCGCTCTTTTCCGCCGCGCGTTTGGCGTCGCGCGCGGCGCCATTCGACTCGGCAGCTTGCGTGGCGACCGCGCTCGGGACCGTCGACGCAGCAGCTGCCGGCACGATGATCCGCGCCGGATTGCCGACCGCCGTGCCGCGTGCGGGCACCGGTTTCGTGACGACCGCGTTCGAGCCGATCTTCGCCTCCGCGCCGACCGTGAAACCGCCGAGCACCTTCGCGCCCGCGCCGACGATCACGCCGCGCTCGAGCGTCGGATGCCGCTTCGCACCGCGCGTGAGCGACGTGCCGCCGAGCGTCACGCCCTGGTAGATCGTGCAGTCGTCGCCGACCTGCGCGGTTTCGCCGATCACGACGCCCATGCCGTGATCGATGAACACGCGCCGCCCGAGCGTCGCACCGGGATGGATTTCGATGCCGGTCATGAAGCGCGCCATCTGCGAGACGAAGCGCGCAAGCCAGCGGCGCCTCGCGCGCCAGCACGCATACGCGAAGCGGTGCAACACGAGCGCGTGCAGCCCCGGATAACACGTGAGCACTTCCCATGCGCTGCGGGCGGCGGGATCGCGCTCGCGGATCGTGGCGATATCTTCGCGAAGTCTCGTGAACATGGCAGGGACGGTGTTGTGAGGGAAAAACCGTCCGCGTTGTTTTGCGCGCTGCCTGCTGCATTGCGCGCTACGCATGACGGTGCGGCTGCCGTTTAGCACGGTGGCCGCTTTGCTTCGTATGTTTTGTGGATTGTAGGGCGATTGCGCGAAACCTGCCGGAAGCCCACGCTGCCCGCAAGGTCGTCCGCGGGCGAGGGCGGCGCCGGGATGTGCGTGGTCCGCCGCCGTGCTTCGCCGCCGTAATACGCCTTGCCCGGCTGCTCAGTCGGTTCGCTTCGTCTTGAGCAGGATGTGCTTGGCGATGCCGCGCACGATGTTGACCTCTTCGCGCTCGAGCCCCGAACGCGCGAACAGCCGCCGCAGCCGCGACATCAGCTTCTTCGGATTGGCCGGATCGAGAAATTCGAGCGCGACGAGCGCGCTTTCGAGATGCGTGAACATGCTCTCGATTTCGTCGCTGGCCGCCAGTTGCGCGCGCGCGCCGGCGGGCTCGCGCTGCGCCGCGCCGACGCCTGCGTGCGACGGGAGCGGCGCGCCGCCTGCCGGGTCGCCGACGCCAACGTCCACGCCAAGATAGGCGGTGCGCAGTTCGTACGCGAGCACCTGCACCGCCTGGGCGAGATTGAGCGAGCTATAGGCCGGATTGGCCGGAATATGCGCAAGCGCGCTGCAGCGCTCGACGTCCTCGTTCGACAAGCCCGTGCGCTCGTTGCCGAATACCAGCGCGATCTCGCCGTGTACCGCCTGTTCGTGTGCGATGGCGGCGGCCGCGCGCGGCGTCCATTGCGGCGGGCCGTATTCGCGCAGCCGCGCGGTCAGCGCGATCGACCAGTGCACGCCCGCGAGCGCATCGGCGAGCGTCGGCACGATGTGCACCGAGGCGAGCACGTCGTCGGCGCCGCTCGCCATCGCGATCGCTTCGGGATCGTTCTGCACGTTCGGCACGCGCGGCGACACCAGCACGAGCCGCGAGAAGCCCATAGTCTTCAGCGCGCGCGCCGCGGCGCCGACGTTGCCGGGATGGCTGGGCTCGACGAGCACGAAGCGCGTCGACGTAAAGCCGCCGCGCAGTTCGGCCACGGCGGGATCGGAGGAATGGTGGGTGTGCTCCACGATAAAACTCGGCAGGCTAAAGGTGCGTATGGTAGCGCCAACCCGCCGCCGCGCCGAATCATCCGTATGCGCGGCGGCGCCAGGACTCAGGTAAAATGCTGCGTTTCGTGTCCGGCACGGGCAAATGCCCAGGCATTCGCCGAACCGGGCGCCACGTTCTTATCCAATTCGTCTCCGTCGACGGAATGCAATACGAGGAATGCGCAGCAGCGCTTTGCCCGGCTTGTTTTCCGTGCTGTTTCCGCGCCTTCGCGGCACCCTGTTAGCGCAGGTTTAGCGCTTATTTTCCGGCAAGCAGCCGTGCTGCCCCGGCACAAGGATCCAGACTCATGCATCCCATGCTCAATATCGCCGTGAAGGCCGCCCGCCGCGCAGCGCAGATCATCAACCGCGCGTCGCTCGACCTCGACCTGGTCCAGGTCAGCAAGAAGCAGCACAACGATTTCGTCACGGAGGTCGACAAGGCGTCGGAAGCCGCGATCATCGAAACGCTGAAGACCGCCTATCCCGATCACGCGATCCTCGCCGAAGAGTCGGGCAAGTCGGACAACGATTCCGAATACCAGTGGATCATCGATCCGCTCGACGGCACCACCAACTTCATCCACGGCTTTCCGTACTACTGCGTGTCGATCGCGCTCGCGCACAAAGGTATCGTCACGCAGGCCGTCGTCTACGATCCGAACCGCAACGACCTGTTCACTGCCTCGCGCGGCCGTGGCGCGTTCCTCAACGACCGCCGCATCCGCGTCGCCAAGCGCGACCGCCTTGCCGACTGCCTGATCGGCACCGGCTTCCCGTTCCGCGAGCAGGACAGCCTCGAAGCGTACGGCCGCCAGTTCGCCGAAATGACCGAAGCCTGCGCGGGCCTGCGCCGTCCGGGCGCCGCCGCGCTCGATCTCGCGAACGTCGCCGCCGGCCGCATGGACGGCTTCTTCGAGCAGGGTCTGCACCCGTGGGACGTCGCGGCGGGCAGCCTGCTGATCACGGAAGCGGGCGGTCTGGTCGGCAACTACACGGGCGACTCGGACTTCCTGCACGTCGGCGAAGTCGTCGCGGGCAACCCGAAGGTCTACGCGCAGATGATTCCGGTTCTGTCGCGCTACAGCCGCACGCGTCAGCAGTCGGCCTGACGCGTGCCGCCGCGGGCTGCGGGCGGACTCGCGTAATCGGCGCACGGCAAAGCGGCTTCGGCCGCTTTTTTTGTTGGCTGCACTGCAGCGTACACACGTTCGTGCTACAAAGCCGGGGTGCCATGCGCTCTCCTGCCGGCGCGGTTTGCCGGTGTCGGTGCGGGCCGCTGCCACGCCCTGTTGCCGCTCCCTCGCCGCCCTCTTCCCGACTCGCGCGCAGCCTCTCATCCGCTTCATGAAAAAAGGCTTTTACACGATCATTGCGGCGCAATTCGTTTCGTCGCTCGCGGACAACGCGCTGCTGATCGCCGCCATCGCGCTGCTTTCGGTAATCCGCTCGGCTGCCTGGGTCACCCCGCTGCTGCAAATCTTCTTCACGATTTCATACGTGCTGCTCGCGCCCTTCGTCGGCGCGTTCGCGGACTCGCTGCAAAAGCGCCACGTGATGTTCATCTCCAACGCGCTCAAGGCGAGCGGCTGCCTGCTGATGATCGCCGGCGTTCATCCGATGATTGCGTACGGCGTGGTCGGCTTTGGCGCGGCGGCCTATTCGCCGGCCAAGTACGGCATCCTCACCGAGCTGCTGCCCGCCGACAAGCTCGTCCAGGCCAATGCATGGCTCGAATCGGCCACGGTCCTTTCGACGATCGCCGGCACGATGCTCGGCGGCGCGCTGATCAGCGGGTCGATCGGGCACTTCGTCGCGCACGCGCATCTGCCGCTGATCGGCTCCGCCGCCGATCTCGCGATGTTCGCGGTGATGGTCACTTACGCCGTCGCCGCCGCGATCAACGTCTTCATTCCCGACACCGGCGCGCGCTATCCGAACCGTCTGTCGGAGCCGAAGAAGCTGGTCGGCGAATTCCATCACTGCTTTCATGTGCTGTGGGCCGACAAGCTCGCGCAGATCGCGCTGTGGGTCACGACGCTGCTGTGGGGTGCCGCGGTGACGATGCAGTTGCTCGTGCTCAAATGGGCGAACGTGAATCTTGGGCTGACGTTGTCGAAAGCAGCGGTCATGCAGGGCGTGAGCGGCATCGGCATCGCGCTCGGCGCGACGGCCGCCGCCGCGTTGATTCCGCTGCGCAAATCGCTGCGCGTGCTGCCGGTCGGCGTGCTGACCGGCGCGGTGGCGATCGCGATGGCGTTCTACAACAAGGATCTGTTCCCGCCCGGCGCGGGCCTGCGCATCGGCTCGCACGTCGCGCCCGCCTATCTCCTGCTCGCCTATCCGCTGATGATCGTGCTCGGCGCGCTGTCGGGCTTTTTCATCGTGCCGATGAACGCGCTTCTCCAGCATCGCGGCGCGACGCTGCTGTCGCCCGGCCACTCGATCGCCGTGCAGAACTTCAACCAGAACCTCGCCGTGCTGCTGATGCTCGGCATGTATGCGCTGCTGCTCATCGCGAAGCTGCCCGCGCAATGGATCATCGTCGTGTTCGGCAGTTTCATCACGCTGCTGATGTGGCTCGCCATGCGGCGCGGCGCCGTGAACGAGCGCATGGTCGACATGCGTGCGATGGTCGAGGAATGAATGCATGACGATTCGCCTTCGGTGATTCGGTGGCTCGATGACTCCGGCAAGCGCGCGTCTCGGCGCGCCGCCACGGCGATACGCATCGTCGCAGCCCGCCCGCTCGCGCTGCCGTGGAGATTTCATGCTGCCACAGCCGTTTTGCGTCGTGCATCGGCCGTTCGGCCAGGGTCCGTTCGCCGCGCGGGCGGGTTAAACTCACGCCCTGAGCATCTACCGCAAGAAGACACCAAGGATGGGCATTCAAACCGCAGCGGCCAACGACGTCGCACAACACACTCCAATGATGCAGCAATATTTGCGCATCAAAGCGGAGCATCCGGGCACGCTCGTGTTCTACCGGATGGGCGACTTCTACGAACTCTTTTTCGACGACGCGGAGAAAGCCGCGCGGCTGCTCGATCTGACGCTCACGCAGCGCGGCGCGTCGGCGGGCAATCCGATCAAGATGGCCGGCGTGCCGCATCACGCGGTCGAACAGTATCTGGCCAAGCTCGTGAAGCTCGGCGAATCCGTGGCGATCTGCGAACAGATCGGCGACCCGGCCACCTCGAAAGGGCCGGTCGAGCGCAAGGTCGTCCGTGTGGTCACACCGGGCACGCTGACGGATGCCGCGCTGCTGTCCGACAAGAGCGACGTTTACCTGCTCTCGATGTGCGTCGCGCACAATCGCCGCGGCGTTGCGACGAGCGTCGGCCTCGCATGGCTCAATCTCGCGAGCGGCGCACTGCGTCTCGCGGAAGTCGCGCCCGACCAGGTGGCCGCGGCACTCGAACGCATTCGCCCCGCTGAAATTCTCGTCGCCGACGCGAGCGCCGATTCGGCAAGCTGGACGCCGCCCACCAACGCGGGCGCACTCACGCGCATGCCGGCCTGGCACTTCGATATCGCGTCGGGCACGAAGCGCCTGTGCGACCAGCTCGAAGTGGCAAGCCTCGACGGCTTCGGCGCGCATTCGCTCGGCTGCGCGTGCGGCGCGGCCGGTGCGTTGCTGCTCTATGCGGCGTCCACGCAAGGCCAGCAATTGCGACACGTGCGCAGCCTGAAGGTCGAATACGAGTCCGAATATATCGGCCTCGACCCCGCCACGCGCCGCAACCTCGAACTCACGGAAACACTGCGCGGCACCGAATCGCCGACGCTGTGCTCGCTGCTCGACACCTGCTGCACGACAATGGGCAGCCGCCTGCTGCGTCACTGGCTGCACCATCCGCCGCGCGAATCGGCGGTTGCGCAGGCGCGTCAGCAGGCCATCGGCGCGCTACTCGACGCGCCGCCCGGCGCCGATCTCGATACCTTGCGCCAGGCATTGCGGCAAATCGCGGATATCGAGCGGATCACCGGACGTCTCGCCCTGCTCTCGGCGCGGCCGCGCGATCTGTCGAGCCTGCGCGATACGTTCATCGCGCTGCCGGCACTGCGCGCGCAGCTTGCCGCGGTGTCGTCGAACGCGGCTTCGCTCGCGCGCATCGACGCGGCGCTGGAGCCGCCAGCCGAGTGCGTCGAACTGCTCAGGCACGCGGTCACGCAGGAGCCGGCCGCGATGGTGCGCGACGGCGGCGTGATCGCACGCGGCTACGACGCGGAGCTCGATGAACTGCGCGACATTTCGGAGAATTGCGGGCAATTCCTGATCGATCTCGAAACGCGCGAACGCGCGCGCACCGGCATCGGCAATCTGCGCGTCGAGTACAACAAGGTGCACGGCTTCTATATCGAAGTCACGCGCGGCCAAACCGACAAGGTGCCCGACGACTATCGCCGCCGTCAGACGCTGAAGAATGCCGAGCGCTACATCACGCCGGAACTGAAGACCTTCGAGGACAAAGCGCTCTCCGCCCAGGAGCGTGCGCTTGCGCGCGAGCGCGCGTTGTACGACGCGTTGCTGCAAGCACTCCTGCCGTTCATTCCGGACTGCCAGCGCGTCGCCTCGGCACTGGCCGAACTCGATCTGCTGGCGGCTTTTGCCGAACGCGCCCGCGCGCTCGACTGGGTCGCGCCGACCTTCTCCGCGGATGCCGGCATCGACATCGAGCAGGGCCGCCATCCGGTGGTCGAGGCCCAGGTCGAGCAGTTCATCGCGAACGACTGCATGCTCGCCGCCGAGCGCAAGCTGCTGCTGATCACCGGCCCGAACATGGGCGGTAAATCGACGTTCATGCGTCAGACCGCGCTGATCGCGCTGCTCGCCTACGTGGGCAGCTACGTGCCGGCACGGCGCGCGGCCTTCGGGCCGATCGACCGCATCTTCACGCGCATCGGCGCGGCGGACGATCTCGCCGGCGGCCGCTCGACCTTCATGGTCGAAATGACCGAAGCCGCCGCGATCCTCAACGACGCGACACAGCACAGCCTCGTGCTGATGGACGAGATCGGCCGTGGCACCTCGACGTTCGACGGTCTCGCGCTCGCCTGGGCGATCGCACGGCACCTGCTCGCGCACAACGGCTGCTACACGCTGTTCGCAACGCACTACTTCGAGCTGACGCAACTGCCGCTGGAATTTCCGCACGCGGCCAACGTGCATCTGTCGGCGGTCGAACACGGGCATGGCATCGTGTTCCTGCATGCGGTCGACGAAGGGCCGGCCAACCAGAGCTACGGTCTGCAGGTCGCGCAACTGGCCGGGGTGCCGAACGCGGTGATCCGCGCGGCGCGCAAGCATCTCGCACATCTCGAACAGCAATCGGCCGCACAGCCCGCGCCGCAACTCGATCTGTTCGCCGCGCCACCGATGCTCGCCGAAGACGCGGACGACGACAACGATGCCGACACCCATGCGTCACCCGCATCGCCCGCGATGCAGGCCGTCGTCGAGCGTCTGCGCGGCATCGATCCGAACGATCTGCGGCCGCGCGAAGCACTCGATCTGCTGTACGAACTACATGAACTGGCCGTCGCGCCGGATGCGGACCGTTGACGCACACCGGCATCCCCAACGGCCGCGCGAGTTTTGCGCGGCGCTGAGCCACGCGCGCGCGCTCGTGGGCGGCATCGCCGCGCTCGCGGCACTGTGCGCGTGGACCACGCCTGCGCGGGCCGAGGCCTCGCGTTTCACGTTCGCGGTCATCGCGGACACGATGCGCAGCCCCGCCGACGAAGCCTCCACACAGCGGTTGCTCGATGCGATCGGCCGCGAGCGCGCGGTGCGCTTCATTGTCTACGACGGCAATCTGAAGGGGCCGAAGGAAGTCTGCCGCGACACGCTTTACGAGCGCCGTTACGCGCTGCTCGAAAACTCGCGCCTGCCGCTCTTCTTCATTCCCGGCGAACACGACTGGGTCGATTGCGGGACGGCCGAAGCCGGCGGCTTCGATCCGGTCGAGCGGCTCGATCTGCTGCGGCAAACGCTATTCGCCGACTCCACCTCGATGGGCCAGAACCCGATTGCCTTGACGCGCGAAAGCGAAGTCTCGCGCTTTCGTCCGTTCCGTGAAAACGTGCGCTGGGTCATGAGCGAAAGCGCGAACGAAAGGGCAAACGACAGGACCGCCGATCAGGCCCGCGACATCGTGTTCGTCGGCCTGAACGCGCCGGGGCCGAACAATCACTATCTGACCGCGGGCGGCCGCAACGGCGAGTTCGAGGATCGCGTGATCGCCAATGCATTCTGGCTCGAACACGCGGGCGAATATGCGAAACGCCGCGACGCGCGTGCGATCGTCGTGTTCATCGAGGGCGACTTCGATCCGGAGCGCTACAAGCGGCCCGAGCGGTTCGCGTGGCTGCATTTCGCGCGCAGCACGCGTCGCGATGGCTTTCTCGAACTCAAGCGCAGCCTCGTCAAGCTCGCGCAGACTTTTCACGGGCCCGTGGTCGTGATTCATGCCGACGACGAACGCGTGGCCGGCGGCTTCGTGATCGATCAGCCGCTACGCAACGACAAGGGCGTGGCCGTGACGAATCTCACGCGTATCGGGCTTGCGCCGCGCGATCGTTTTAACCAGTGGATTCAGATTGAAGCGGATTTCGGCAGGAAAACGCCGTTCCGTGTGAGCGTGCACGACGTGCCGAAACAGATACCGCTGCCGACTACGCCGCCGCTGCAATCGCACGATGAATCCGGTGCGTCGATGTCGGGCTCGCCCGATATGCCAAATGTGCCGGGCTTCGGTCCGGCGTCGGAATTGCCGCCGCTGCTGCCGCAGGCACCAGGCGCACCTGGTACACCCGGCGGGCCGCAGCTGGATCAGGAAGGTAGTGAATATGAGCCGGCGATTTCGATGCCGCCGGGGTCGATACTGCCGGCTTCGCCATCGGTGCCGGCACCCTCGCCTGCGTCGGCACCGGCCACGTCGCCGCGCGTGCCGCCGGGCACGCCTTCAGGCGCACCCGGCTGAGCGGCAAGCTCAGTGCAAAGTGGGTTTGGAGTCGTCTTCTTCGTCGTCCTCGTCGTCGTCGAGAACTTCGAGGCCGTCGGCGCCGTGCGCGTGTTCGTGTTCGATTTCGTCTTCGGTCGCGGGGCGCACGTCTTTCACGGTCAGCGCGAAACGCAGTGCCATGCCGGCCAGCGGATGGTTACCGTCGAGCACGACCTTGTCTTCCGCGACGTCGGTCACGACGTACACCAGCGCATCGATTTCCTCGTCGCCATCTTCCGGCGTGCCTTCGAACTGCATGCCGACTTCGAGCGGTTCCGGGAAACGATCGCGCGGTTCGATCTTCACGAGTTCGGGATCGTACTCGCCGAATGCGTCTTGCGGCTCGAGCTGGATCTGGGTCTCGAAGCCGGCCTCGTGGCCGTCGAGCTCTTCCTCGATCTTGGGGAACGTGCCATCATAGCCGCCGTGCAGATAGACCATCGGCTCGTCGCTCTCCTCAATCAGATTGCCTTGAGCATCCGACAGCTTGTAGGCGACCGACACGACGGTGTTCTTTGCAATTTTCATTCGATTCTCCAGAATACAGCTCTCATTATACGATGCCGAGGCGCCCCACTCACCTCCCGGCCGATGCAGCTTCGGCACGCAATTCCTCGTCTGCTTCAAAGCCTGACTCAAAACCCAACTCAAAGCCCGAGTTGAGGCCAGCTTCGAAGCCCGACTCAAGGCCTGAGTCAAAGCCTGAGTCAAAGCCAGCCTCAAAGCCCGTTTCGAAGCCCACCGCAATGCCTACGCGCCCACCTTCACCCGACATATCGACCGCATTGCTCGGCAATCTGACGCCGTCGCAATTCATGCGCCGCCACTGGCAGAAAAAACCGCTGCTGATCCGCCAGGCGATTCCGGACCTCGAAGCGCCGCTGTCGCGCGACGAACTTTTCGAGCTGGCCGATCAGGACGATGTCGAAGCGCGCCTGATCACCCACTTCCGCAACAGGTGGCAACTCGAACACGGCCCGTTCGCCCCCGACGAGTTGCCGTCGCTCAAGCAGCGCGCATGGACGCTGCTCGTGCAAGGCGTGGACCTGCACGACGATCGCGCCCGCGACCTGCTGAACCGCTTCCGCTTCGTGCCGGACGCGCGGCTCGACGACCTGATGATCTCGTACGCGAGCGACGGCGGCGGCGTCGGCCCCCACTTCGATTCCTACGATGTGTTTCTTTTGCAAGTAAAAGGCAAACGCCGCTGGCGCATCAGCGCGCAGAAAGACCTGACGCTGCAAGCCGGCTTGCCCTTGAAAGTTTTACAGAACTTCGAGCCCGAAGAGGAGTGGGTGCTGGAGCCAGGCGACATGCTGTATCTGCCGCCGCACATCGCGCATGACGGTATTGCCGAAGGCGAATGCATGACCTGCTCGATCGGTTTTCGCGCGCCCTCCGCGAGCGAGTTGACCGCGCAGTTTCTCTACCATCTGGCCGAGCGCGGCGAGTCCGCGGGCAAGGCCGGCGTGCTTTACCGCGATCCGCAGCAACCGGCCGTCGAGCGTCCGGCCGAGCTGCCGCCGGCGCTCGTCGAGAAGGTTGGCGCGATCCTTGCTCGAATCAAATGGAATGAGCAGGACATTGCGTCGTTCCTTGGCACGTATCTCAGTGAACCCAAGCCGAGCGTCGTCTTCGATCCGCCGCAACGGCCGCTCAACGAGGCCCGTTTCGTCAGCGAAGTGTCGAAACGTGGCCTGCGGCTCGACCGCAAGACCAACCTGTTGTATGAACGCCGTTTTTTCTTCGTAAATGGAGAAGAAATGTCGTGGGACGGCGCGAAAAAATGGCTGTTTGATCTCGCTAATCTACGGTGCATGAGTGCGAAACGCTTTGTAACACTCTCGCACGATTCATCGGTGACAGCACTGCTACACGAGTGGTATTGTGCGGGCTGGATACAGGTGGGCGAGCTTGCGTAAGTCTGCCCGCGTGCTATACCGTACAGTGAAATTTTGTATGAGAAAGACAACGTATTGACCCCGGATTTATCGACTGTCAGTACGAAAGTGCATATAATTTCCGCCCAAGCCGTAGGGAAGATTTCAGCTCGTCAAAAGAGCATCTCCACCAGCGGCCCAGGTCGGTGTTGGAGCACATTACCGGTTTTATTTTGCGCTGTTGCTTACCTTTAAACCATAAAAGGACGTGATCATGAAGAAATCCCTCCTCGTAGCATCCCTGTTGGCAGCTGTGGCACTGGCTGCATGCAACAAGAGCAACGACCAGGCCGCCGCACCGGCTAGCGACGCAGCTGCTGCTTCGGCACCGGCTGCTGCAGCTTCGGACGCAGCAGCTGCTGCGTCGGGTGCTGCTGCTGCTGCGAGCGACGCTGCTGCTTCGGCTACGGCTGCTGCTTCGGACGCGACCGCTGCCGCTTCGGACGCTGCGGCTTCGGCTGCTGCTCCGGCTTCGGGCGCAAGCCAGTAAGCTGTCGTGTAGGGTTCTGCCCGGGAAATCGTCGCGATTTCCCGGGCAGTCAGGCAAAACGCCACGGATTCATCTCCGTGGCGTTTTGTTTTATGGCTGCGTTTTTGCAGCAAGGTTTTTTTAGCTGTTCTGCTTAAGAGCCAGCCTGAAAACCGTCGAAAAAATGCCGCTTTTTAAAGCGGCATTTTTTAAGCAGAACCCGCGCGCTTCGCCTCTGTCGGCTATTGAGCCGGCGTCGCACGCTCTTCGAAGAACTCGCGCACCACGTCGATCTCGCGGGTACGCTTGAACGGCGGCAGGCTCTGCCAGATACGGCGGCCATACGGCTTGTCGACGAGGCGCGTATCGCAGATCATCAGCACGCCGCGATCGGTCTCCGCGCGAATCAAACGCCCCGCACCCTGCTTGAGCGTAATCACGGCCTGCGGCAACTGGTGCACGGCGAACGGGCTCAAGCCTTTCTTCGTCAACGCATCGAGCCGTGCGGACAGCACCGGGTCATCGGGCGGCGCGAACGGCAGCTTGTCGATCACGACGAGCGACAGCGCATCGCCGCGCACATCCACTCCTTCCCAGAAGCTCTGGCTGCCGACCAGAATCGCGTTGCCGTACGCCCGGAAGCGATAGAGCAATTCGGTGCGGCTCGCATCGCCCTGCACGAGCAGCGGATAGTCCCAGCCGCGCGCCTCGATCACGTCGCGCAACTTCGCCGAGATACGGTCCACCGCGCGCAGCGTCGTGCACAGCATGAAGACGCCGCCGCCCGACGCTTCGATCGCGGGCAGCGCCGCATCGAACACCGCGTCCGTGAACATCGGCGACGACGGCTGCGGCAGATTGCGCGGCACATACAGCAGCCCCTGCGAGGGGTAGTCGAACGGGCTCGGCAAGGTCATCGAGCGTTTCGAGTTCAACCCCATCTGTGCCGCATAGTGCGTGAAGTCGCCGCGCACCGACAACGTCGCCGACGTGAAGATCCACGCACGCGGCACGCCGGCGCGCTGCTTGGCGAAAATCGGCGCAACCGACAGCGGCGTTTCGTGCAACTGCACCGTATGCGAGAACACTTCGATCCAGCGCACCTTTTCGTTCGGATCGGCGTGCCCGGTCTTGCCGCCGGCCGCAGCGCCGCCGCCCTCACCCTCGCGCGGATTGGCCGCGTCGCGCTCGGCGGCCGACGGCGGCGTGGTCCAGCCGCTCAGCACGTCCTGCAATTCGCGAGCGCGACGCAGACACGCGCCGATCGATTCCGCGCGCTCGGCCTGCCCCGCGAGCGCGGCGGCCAATGCGTCGAGTTCGGTTTCGAGCGTTTCGAGCGCCGCGAACAGCGGATGATCGTCGGGCAACTGGCCGATCGACAGACGCAGCGTGTCTTCCTTGAACGCGAGCCGCACGTCGCGCGCGGCACGCTCGAGCGTCGCGCCGAGCTTGACCCAGTCGAGCGCATCGCGCGCATGGCCCAAACCCTCGGCCACCGAATCGCGCGCGAGTTCGAGAAACTGCGCGGTCGACAGCGTCTCGCCGAAGAACAGCGTAGCGGTTTCGGGCAACTGATGCGCTTCGTCGAAGACGACTGTATTGGCCGTGGGCAGCAACTCGGCCATGCCGGTATCGCGCAACATGATGTCGGCGAAAAAGAGATGGTGGTTGACCACCACGATGTCGGCCTGCTGCGCTTCGCGGCGCGCCTGCATCACGAAGCAGTCCTTGTAGTGCGGACACTCCTGGCCGAGACAGTTATCGCGCGTCGACGTCACCATCGAC
Source organism: Paraburkholderia sp. Ac-20336 (assembly GCF_017105025.1). Taxonomy (NCBI): domain Bacteria; kingdom Pseudomonadati; phylum Pseudomonadota; class Betaproteobacteria; order Burkholderiales; family Burkholderiaceae; genus Paraburkholderia; species Paraburkholderia sp. Ac-20336. The sequence continues at coordinate 17,961 of NZ_JAAGPS010000069.1, forward strand.
CACACCTGCGCCGTTTCCGGCACGCTCGCGAGTTCGGCCTTGTCGCCAGTGCGCGTGATCTTCGCGAAGCGCACGATGTCCTGCAGATACGAGGTTTCCTGGCGCGACGGCAGACGGCCGTTGTCGGCCGTGCGTTGCAGGTAGTAGTGGCACAGATAGTTCGCGCGCCCCTTGAGCATCGCGACCGACACCGGCACCGCGAGCGCGTCGCGCACGGTCGGAATGTCGCGCTGGAACAGCTGGTCCTGCAAGTGCTTGGTGCCCGTCGAGACGATCACCTTGCCGCCCCACAGCATGGCCGGCACGAGGTACGCATAGGTCTTGCCGGTGCCGGTGCCCGCCTCGACGATCAGCGTGTTCTCGCCGCCGTCGAGGCCGTCGGATTCGGCGCTGTCGGTGGTCTCGGCAACGGCATCGCTACCTGTCTGCTGCAGACGCCGCGCCGGACGCTTCTGCGCCTCGAACATCGCGGGCTCGGGCAGCGCGCGGCCCGACGCTTCCATCGCCGCGGCGACGGCACGCGCCATCTCGATCTGCGATGCGCGCGGCCGGTAGCCGTCGATCTGGCGCGCGAGCAAGCCGTTGTCGGCGAAGATATCGTCGAGCTCCACAGCACGGCGTCGGTCCAGCGTCACGCCGGCCACGGACGCAGCCGCGCGCGGAGCCGGAGCCGGCGCGCCGGCGGTGGATGCAGCGTCGCCCGGCGCGGTCCGGGATGAGGTGTCATGCGGTGAATTCAAGGCAAGCGTTTCCTGCGAAGTCCGGCTCGCGCGCTGCGCGCCCGGCGCCTGCCAGGCCGCGAACTCAGGCGCGTACGTCCGGTTCGAGCTGCAATTGCAGCAAGATGATGGTGTCCTTGACTTTGAGCTTGCGCTTTTTCAGGCGCTGCAGCTCAAGGTCGTCGATGCCGGGCTCATCCGACATCCGGTCGATCAACCGGTCGAGCCCACTATGCTCCGATTCCAGTTGCAGAATGCGGTCACGGAGTGTGTTTCCGTCGATGACGTGATGACGATCGCGCATGCTCGCCTCCTCTCGTCGAAGGCATGAACTGCGCGCGCAGCCCGATGCCTGAGGTTGCTGTCCGGCTCAAAACGCGTTACGGCGACTACGGTGGTGCCGGCCACGAGCCGGCACCGGCTACAGCACGCGACTACTCCTGCTGCTGTTGCTGTTTCTGCTGCTCTTCGAGTTGCTGCTGCTTCAACTGGTCCTGACGCTTCTGCTCGGCCTTCTCGGCGGCCTGCTTCTGGCGGGCTTCGACGTCGAGCTTGTGCTGCGCCGCATCGGCCTGCTTGCGCTCGAAATTCTGCTGCTTCTGCTCGCGCTCCTGCGCCTTTTGCACGCCCTGCTGACGCGCTTCCTCGAGCTTGCGCTGGTAGTCGCTCTGCTTCTGGTCGTAGGCCTGCTGATTGGCCGCCGCCTGCGCCGGCGTGACGCCGCGTTGTGCCTGATCGAGCGCGTGCTGGTGCTGCTTGTCTTCGTAGGCCTGCGCGTTGGCCGCGCGCTGCGGCGCCTCGGCGTTGCGCTGCGCCTGATCGAGCGCGTTCTGGCGCTGCTTCTCCTGATACGCCTGCTCGTTGCGCGCGTCTTCGGCGGCCCGTTGCGGCGCTTCCGCCTCGTTTTGCGCGCGCCGCAAGGCGGTGCGCTGGTCGCGCTCGCGAGCGCGCTGTGCGCGCTGCTCGGCGTCGAGCGTCAGCTGTTCCTTGCGGATTTGCGCCTGCACCGTGCGCATCGAATCGCGCGCGCGGTCCAGACAGTGATTGACGAAAAAGCGGCTGTAGCAGTTGTGCTGCGCGAGCGCGTACTGGTAGTTGTTGTCGTCGCTGCGCTGGTCGAGCACTTGTTGCCGATCCTCGAACGATTTGTCGAGCGCGGCCGCGTCGCTCACGCTCTGCGGACTGTCGGCGCTCGTTGCGCCGGTTGCTGTTGTCGCTGTCGTCGTGCTTGCAGGCTGATTTGCCGACTGAGCGGCTGCCGGGACGGTGGCCGTCGCCACCGGCTGCGCGGCCTGCGCGATAGCCGGCCGGGGCACGCCGAGCGCCACGGCGATCACGCACGAGGCGCCCACCGCCGCCAGCCTGCGCGGCGCAAACCGAATCACCCCGAAATCAGCCGCGCAAGCAGGCTTCGCGCCCGCTGCGGCACGCGCCATCGGTACGGGCGAACCGGCCGCCAAACGCGGCGAAGAAAGCGGCAATTGAGACAAATCCCGAGACAAGCCCGGAGACGAACCCGACGACAAAAAAGAGACCAGGCGATTGAGCGACAAGGAGATTGGCAACGTCGTAGAAGGTCAACGGAACATGCCCGAAATTCTAACACCGCGCGGTTGAGCCTCCTGGCATTTATGGCAAAATGCCCCGCTCCTGGTCGCGGCGCATGCCCGGCCTGTCCGACCTGCCGCCCGCGCGCGGCCCCTCACTGAGTCCGCAGGAACACCAAGACCTTATGACGGAAACCGTAGCACTCAAGATCGTCCAGCGCATCGCCACTGAACTGTCCGTCCAGCCGCGCCAGGTCGCGGCCGCCGTGGAACTTCTCGACGAAGGCGCGACCGTTCCGTTCATCGCCCGTTACCGCAAGGAAGTGACCGGCAATCTCGACGACACGCAACTGCGCAACCTCGAGGAACGCCTGCTGTATCTGCGCGAGCTGGAAGACCGGCGCGCGGCGATCATCTCAAGCATCGACGAACAGGGCAAGCTCACCGACGAGCTGCGCGCCGCGATCGAAGGCGCCGACAGCAAGCAGGTGCTGGAAGACCTCTATCTGCCGTACAAGCCGAAGCGCCGCACGCGTGCGCAGATCGCGCGCGAAGCCGGTTTACAGCCGCTCGCGGACGCCTTGCTCGGTAATCCGCTGCTCGATCCGCAAACCGAAGCCGCGGCCTACGTGGATGCCGAGAAAGGCATCGCCGACGTGAAGGCCGCGCTCGACGGCGCGCGCGACATCCTCTCCGAGCAGTTCGGTGAAACGGCCGAGCTGCTCGGCAAGCTGCGCGACTACCTGTTCAACCAGGGCGTGGTGTCGTCGAAGGTCGTGGAAGGCAAGGAAACCGCCGAGGAAGAGAAATTCCGCGACTACTACGACTACGCCGAAACGATCCGCACGGTGCCCTCGCATCGCGCGCTGGCCCTCTTCCGCGGCCGCAATGCGGGCGTGCTGATGATCAAGCTCGGCTTGGGCGAGGAACTCGACGCGCAGGTGCCGCATCCGGGCGAAGCGCTGATCGCGCGGCACTTCGGCATTGCCAATCAGAACCGCCCCGCCGACAAGTGGCTCTCCGACGTGTGCCGCTGGTGCTGGCGCGTGAAGGTGCAGCCGCACCTCGAAAACGAACTGCTGACCAATCTGCGCGACGAAGCCGAACACGAAGCGATCCGCGTGTTCGCGCGCAATCTGAAAGACCTGCTGCTCGCGGCACCGGCCGGCCCGAAGGCCGTGATCGGCCTCGATCCGGGCCTGCGCACGGGCGTGAAGGTGGCGGTGGTCGATCGTACCGGCAAGGTGCTCGCGACCGACACGATCTATCCGCACGAGCCGCGCCGCGACTGGGACGGCTCGCTCGCGAAGCTCGCGCGCATCGCCGCGCAGACCCAGGCCGAGCTGATCAGCATCGGCAACGGCACCGCCTCGCGCGAGACCGACAAGCTCGCGAGCGAACTGATCTCGCGTCATCCGGAATTGAAGCTGCAAAAGATCGTCGTGTCGGAAGCGGGTGCGTCGGTGTATTCGGCGTCCGAACTCGCCGCGAAGGAATTCCCCGACATGGACGTGTCGCTGCGCGGCGCGGTGTCGATCGCGCGCCGTCTGCAGGACCCGCTCGCCGAACTCGTGAAGATCGAGCCGAAGGCGATCGGTGTCGGCCAGTATCAGCACGACGTGAATCAGCGCGAACTCGCGCGCTCGCTCGATGCGGTCGTCGAGGACTGCGTGAACGCGGTCGGCGTCGATGCGAACACCGCGTCGGTCGCGCTGCTCGCGCGCGTGTCGGGTTTGAATGCGACGCTCGCGCGCAACATCGTCGACTATCGCGATGCGAACGGGCCGTTCCCGTCGCGCGAGCATCTGCGTAAAGTGCCGCGTCTCGGCGACAAGACCTTCGAGCAGGCGGCCGGCTTCCTGCGCATCAACAACGGCGAGAATCCGCTCGACCGTTCGTCGGTGCACCCGGAAGCGTATCCGGTCGTCGAGCGGATTCTCGCGAAGATCAGCCGGCAGGTCGGCGAAGTGCTCGGCAATCGCGATGCGCTGCGCGGGCTCTCGCCGACCGAATTCGTCGACGAGCGCTTCGGCCTGCCGACCGTGCGCGACATTCTGCTCGAACTTGAAAAGCCGGGCCGCGATCCGCGTCCCGAGTTCAAGACCGCCACGTTCCGTGAAGGGGTCGAGAAGGTCAGCGATCTGATCCCTGGCATGGTGCTTGAAGGCGTCGTGACGAACGTTGCCGCATTCGGCGCGTTCATCGACGTCGGCGTGCATCAGGATGGTCTCGTGCACGTGTCGGCGATGTCGACGAAGTTCGTGAAGGACCCGCATGAGGTCGTGAAGGCCGGCCAGATCGTCAAGGTCAAGGTGCTCGAAGTCGACGTGAAGCGCCAGCGGATTGCGCTGACCATGCGCCTCGACGACGAACCGGGCGCGGCGGCCGCACGCAGCGGCGGCGGCGGTGCGCAGCAGGAGCGCGGCTCGGGCGGCGGCTTCAACCGCGGCGGCGCGGGACGCGGCGCGCCGCAGCGTTCGCGCGAACCGGAACTGTCGGGCGCAATGGCCGCGGCTTTCGCGAAGCTCAAGCAGAAGTAAGCAGGCGCAAGCCAGCGTACGAGGAGCATGACGAGTGGAGTGAGCGCGTCGGATCGACGGACGCGCTTCGCCCGACTCGCACCGCTCTTTGCGTAGTCGCAAGCGACGGGCAACTCGATGCCCGCATACTCGCGAACGACGCGCAGAAACAGAAAACCCACGCCATGCGTGGGTTTTCTGTTTGCGCTCCCGCCTGTCAGATACGGGATAAATCAGATCTCGATCTTCGTTCCCAATTCCACGACGCGGTTCGCCGGAATACTGAAGAAGTCCGTCGGCTTCGCGGCGTTCTGATGCATCCACGCGAACACGCGTTCGCGCCACACCGACATGCCCGGCAATTGCGTCGGCACGACCGTTTCGCGCGCGAGGAAGAACGACGTGTCCATCAGCTCGAAGGTCATGTCGTGCGTGCGGCCGACGTCGAGCAGCACCGCCTTCACGTCCGGCGTTTCGTTGAAGCCGTAGGCTGCCTTCACGAGCCACAGGCCGCCCTCCATATCCCTGACCGTTACACGCTCGGCATCGTTCACGTAGGGGATATCGCGCGTGACGAAGGTCAGGAAGATCGTGCGCTCGTGCAGCACCTTGTTGTGCTTGAGGTTGTGCAGCAGGCTCACCGGCACCAGCGAATCGCTGCCGGTCAGATAGATCGCAGTGCCCGACACGCGATGCGGCGGATGCGCGAGCAGCCCCTGCAGGAACGGCATCAGCGGAATACCGTCGGCGGCCGTGCGCTCCTTGACGAGCATGCGGCCCTTGAACCACGTCATCAGCAGGAAGAACAGCAGCGCGCCGATGCCGAGCGGCAGCCAGCCGCCCTCTTCGACCTTCAGCAGATTCGCGCCGAAGAAGCCCAGGTCGACCGCCATGAACACGGCGATGATGAGCGCGACGAGCAGCTTGTTCCAGTTCCACACGTTCACCATCACCACGCACGCGAGCACGGTCGTAATCACCATCGTGGCCGTCACCGCGATACCGTACGCGGCGGCGAGATTATCCGAGCTCTTGAACGCGATCACGATGCACAGGATGATGAAGAGCAGCATCCAGTTCACGACCGGTACATAGATCTGCCCGATCGCGAGGTCCGACGTGTGCAGGATCTTCATGCGCGGTACATAGCCGAGCTGAATCGCCTGGCTCGTCAGCGAATACGCGCCCGAAATCACCGCCTGCGACGCGATCACGGTCGCCACCGTCGACAGCACGACGAGCGGCAGCAGCGCCCAGTCCGGCGCGAGCAGGAAGAACGGATTTTCGATGGCCTTCGCGTCGTGCATCAGCAGCGCGCCCTGACCGAAGTAATTGAGCACCAGCGACGGCATCACGAGAATGTACCAGGCCATGCGGATCGGCTTCGCGCCGAAGTGGCCCATGTCCGCGTAGAGCGCTTCGGCGCCGGTCAGCACCAGCACGACCGAGCCGAGCACCACGTAGGCCTGCAGCACGTGCGCGGCCATGAACGTGTAGGCGTAGTACGGATTGAGCGCGCGGATCACGCTCGGCGACTGGATGATGTGCCACAGGCCGAGCGCGGCCAGCACGATGAACCACAGCACCATGATGGGGCCGAACAGCCGGCCGACCGTGGCCGTGCCATGCCGCTGGATCCAGAACAGCACGATCAGGATCACGATCGTGAGCGGCAACACCAGGTGTGACAGATGCGGCGCGGCAATCTCGAGACCCTCGACCGCCGAGATCACCGAAATGGCCGGTGTGATTACCGCGTCGCCATAAAACATGCAGGCGCCGAAGATGCCGAGCATCATCAGCAGGCCGGCCATCTTCGACTTCTGATCGAGCGAGCGCAACGCGAGCGCCATCAGCGCGAGCACGCCGCCTTCGCCGTTGTTGTCGGCCCGCATCACGAACAGCACGTACTTGATGCCGACCACGATCACGATCGCCCAGAACAGCAGCGAGATCACGCCGAGAATCGATTGATCGGTCAACGGAATGCCGTGCGACGGACTGAAAGCCTCTTTAAGCGAATACAACGGGCTTGTGCCGATGTCGCCGAACACCACTCCGATCGCGGCAATCGCAAGGGAAGACAGCGGCTGCTTGTGTGCGTGATTGTTATCTGTCATAGACGCGAGAGGATCCGTTCCCAGGCGGAAAAAACGACCGCTATTCTAAACTCCCCATCTGACGCCGCCCGCCTTGTTGTGGATACGCGACGTGGATGGTCCGCGCAGTGTAGCACTGCGATATGAACGCGTCTGCTGCATTGGGGATCATATGGCCGGCATCTCGCGCACCGGCTTCGCGATACGCTGAAGGATAGCCGACGCCGTGCCGCGCCCACAAAAAAACGGAGCCCGGCTGGGCTCCGTTTTCTGAATACGGCGATGAACACGGCAATGAGCACTGGATGAAAACCGCGCGATACACGAATGTAAAACACGTGTAAGGCGCGGGATAGGCATCACTGGGACGACTCCTGCGCCTGCGCAATGCCGCGCTTGATCCACGCACCGAGGTTATGCGGACGCACCGTGTCCCATTCCTCGAACGGCTGATGAATCCACGGGTTCGTGGCCAGGTACTGCACGTGATAGTCGGGCTTCACCTTCGAGCAGGCCTTGTACCACAGCACGGCCGAGCGCACCGCGGTAATGGCCGGATAGCGCTCCTTCAGATGCTGCTGCACGCGTGCGAGCGTGACGCCCGAATCGACGAGGTCGTCGACGAGCAGCACATTGCCCTGCAGTTCGCCGCGCGTCATCGTGATGTATTGCGCGATGTCGAGTTCGCCCTGCTCCGTGCCGGCCGCTTCGCGATACGAACTCGTGGCGAGAATCGCCAGCGGCAGATCGTAGATGCGCGAGAGCTGGTCGCCGACGCGCAGGCCGCCGCGCGCGAGGCACAGGATCTTGTCGAACTTCCAGCCCGACTCGTGCACGGTCAGCGCGAGCAGTTCGATCAGCCGGTGATACTCGTCCCAGCCGACCCACAGGTTCTTCTCGTCGTTACGCGGATCTTTCATCGCGATCATCGGTACACCCTGCATGACTCAAACCTTGAACGGGTGACGCAACAGAATCGTTTCTTCGCGATCCGGACCGGTGGAAACCATGTCGATCGGAATACCGGCAACTTCCTGCACGCGCGAGAGATACGCGCGCGCGTTGGCCGGCAGCTTGTCCCATTCCTTGATGCCGACCGTGCTTTCCTTCCAGCCCGCGAAGATTTCGTAGACGGGCACGCAGCGCGCGACTTCGGTCGCGCCGCGCGGCAGCAGATCGACGTTCTGGCCGTCGACCGTGTAGCCGACGCACAGCTTCACTTCATCGAGGCCGTCGAGCACGTCGAGCTTGGTCATGCACAGGCCCGAGACGCCGTTGATCTGGATCGAGCGGCGCAGCGCGGCGACGTCGAGCCAGCCGGTGCGGCGCGGACGGCCCGTGACCGAGCCGAATTCCTTGCCGACGGTGGCAAGTTCGAGGCCGATCGGGTCCTGACGCGAGGCGTTGTCGGCGTCGTACAGTTCGCTCGGGAACGGGCCCGAACCAACGCGCGTGCAGTACGCCTTCGTGATACCGAGAATGTAGTTCAGTTTTTGCGGACCGACGCCCGCGCCGGCAGTCGCCGCACCCGCGACGCAGTTGCTCGACGTGACGAACGGATAGGTGCCGTGGTCGATATCGAGCAGCGTGCCCTGCGCGCCTTCGAACAGCAGATTGCCGCCGTTGGCGTTGACGTCGTAGAGACGGCGCGACACGTCGGTGACCATCGGCTTCAGACGGTCGGCGTAGCTCAGCATCGTGTCGAGCGTTTGCTGGAAGTCGACTGCGGCGGCGCCGAGGTACTGCGTGAGCACGAAGTTGTGATAGTCGAGGTTTTCGCGCAGACGCTCGGAAAACGCTTGCGGATCGAACAGGTCCTGCACGCGCAGGCCACGGCGCGCGACCTTGTCTTCGTAGGCCGGGCCGATGCCGCGGCCGGTCGTGCCGATCTTGCCCGCGCCGCGGCGCGCTTCGCGGCCCTGGTCGATCGCGATGTGGTACGGCAAGATCAGCGTGGTGGCTTCGGAAATGAACAGACGTTTCTGAACGTCGATGCCGGCGGCTTCGAGCTCGCCGATTTCCTTGAACAGCGCTTCCGGCGACAACACGACGCCATTGCCGATGTAGCACGCGACGCCGGGATGCATGATGCCCGACGGAATCAGACGCAAGATGGTTTTCTTGCCGCCGATGATAAGCGTGTGACCGGCATTGTGACCGCCCTGGAAGCGAACGACGCCTTGAGCGTGGTCCGTCAGCCAGTCGACGATCTTGCCCTTGCCTTCATCACCCCACTGGGTACCCACGACGACGACGTTGCGCCCGGGGTTCACATTCACTGCGCTGGCAGACATGTTGTTTCGTAAGCTGGTTAAAAACGTATTCTACCTAGGTTCGCGGAAGCTTCCGGAATTTTTCCGTTTCCGCTCAACGGCATGCACGTTATGTTGAGTATGGGGAAAGTTGCGCGGCAGCTTGCAGCGGCCTTGCCGCGCCGGGTTCTGGTGGAGGCTTCGCCGCCCTGTGGCGCACGCGGGGACGAGCCCTGGACAGGTCTGGCCGGCACGCACCCAGGCGACGGCTCTCGGGCGCCGCCCAGGTACGGCTCAGGTATGCCTCAAGCGCGCGGTTCGACAACCCAGGCGCCGTTGCGCTCGACTAACATGCGATCGAATGCGAATTCATCGAGATCGTGCTTGTGGCCAGGCAGCGCCTGGATCACGACTTCGCCCGTATCGCGCAGCGCGGCGACCGCGACACGCAGCGCCTCGTCATGCCGCCACGGCGCGAGGATCGCGCTGCTGCGCGCTTCGATCGGCGAGATGCGCGCGACTTCGCGCAGATCGAGCGAGAAGCCGGTTGCCGCGCGCGCGCGGCCATAGGCCTGGCCGACGTGGTCGTAACGGCCGCCGCGCGCGACCGCGTTCGGCACGCCGTCCACGTAGGCGGAAAACATCACGCCGCTGTGATACGCGTAGCCGCGCAGATCGGCGAGATCGATCATCACTTCGGCGCCCTCGACCTGGCTCGCGAGGAACGCGAGGTCGTCGAGCGCGCGGGCGATGGCCGGCGAGTTCGGCAGACGCGCGCGCGCTTCCTCGAGCACCGACGCGTCGCCGTACAACGTGGGCAGCGCGCGCAGCGCGTCGCGAATCACCGGCGAGAATTGCGCCGTCATCTCGACGAGACGCGGCACGTCCTTGCCCGCGAGCGCGTCGTAGAGCGCCTGGCCCAGGGCTTGCGCGGCCGGCTCGGCTTCGATCAGCGCGGCGAGCACGCCTGCATGGCAGAGGTCGAGGCGCACTTTGTCGAGACCGGCAAGACGCAGTGCGTCGAGCATCAGTTGCTGGATTTCGAGGTCCGCTTCGAGACCGGCATGACCGTAGATTTCCGCGCCGATCTGGATCTGCTCGCGCGTCGCGTGCAGACCGCGCGGCCGCGTATGCGCGACATTGCCCGCATAGCACAGACGCGTGACGCCCTGACGGTTCAGCAGATGCGCATCGATACGCGCGACCTGCGGCGTGATGTCGGCGCGCAGGCCGAGCGTGCGGCCGGACAGCTGATCGACGAGCTTGAAGGTGCGCAGGTTCAGATCGTGGCCGCCGCCGCTCAGGAGCGACTCGAGATATTCGAGCAGCGGCGGCATGACCATCTCGTAGCCGTACGAGCGAAAACGATCGAGCAGATGACGCCGCAATTCTTCGATCTTGCGGGCCTCCGACGGCAGCACGTCGGCAATATTCTCGGGAAGCAACCAGGTCGACATCGATACAGTCCTACGGCGTTGAACACGGCGTCTTGAAGCGCCGGGTAAGTGAGTGTGAATGGCGTCCAGCGGCTCGATTCTGGCGGCTGGGGCAAGCGTTCGGGCGGTGCTCGGCGACCCCCCGTCATGTCCCTCGTTAGGTCCCTTAGCGCGCCCGTTTCGCAAGCGAGAATCGACGGGACGGCGGCATGGCCGGCGTGCGAGGCTGACGCGCCGCGTTTCGTGCGCCGCCGCTCGCGCGGCAGACGTCCTGCAAAACTTCCGTTACTTCAGGTCGCGATAAGCAGCAGGATCAGCCCGAGCAGCATCACGATGAGTCCGCCGACACGAATGTGATGCGGTGGCCGCTCCGCTATTTTACGGAACGTGTCGCGCCAGGCGGCCGGAAAAACGAAGGGAAACATGCCTTCGATAATCAGCATCAAGGCGATCGCGAGCAGTAACGAGCCGGCTATGTCCATGCGAATGAAGTGGCCGCGATGCGGATGCCGCGGCCTTCGGTAATCAGCGTTTGCGGGGCGGCGCGGCAGCGTCCGGAGCGGCGCCGCCACTCGGGCTGCGCATGAAGCGGAAGAACTCGCTGTTCGAATCGACCACGATCAGATCGCCCGGCTTGAAGGTCTTCCGGTACGCCTGCATGCTCAGATAGAACTGGTAGAACTGCGGGTCCTTGTTGAACGCCTCGGCGGCGATTTCCGCGGCCTTCGCATCGCCTTCGCCGCGAATGCCCTGCGCCTGCGCAAGACCGTCCGCGAGCACCGCCTGCTGCTTCGCGAGCGCGTCCGCGCGGATCTGGTCCGCTTGCGCCGTGCCCTTCGCGCGTTCGTCGGCTGCGGCCTGTTCGCGTGCGGCGATCATGCGCTTGAAGACCGAGTCGGCCATGGCCGCCGGAAAATCCACGCGCGTGAGCTGCACGTCCACCACCGACACGCCGAGCGATGCCGCGCCCTTATCGAGCGCGCCGCGCGCCTCGTCGGCGACGGCCTGCTGTTTGGCAAGCGCATCGGACAGCGTGAACTTGCCGAAGGCGTCGCCGAGCGCGCCGCGCGACAGCAGCGCGAGCCGGTCCGGCAGGCTTTGCACGTCGCCCTTCGTTTCGGCGACCAGCTTGAGCGGATCGGTCACGCGAAACTTGATGACCGGGTTGACGAGCAGTTCGGTTTTATCCGACGTGACGTAATGATCTTCGTCCGGCGCGTCGAGCGACTGGATGCGATTGTCGACGAGCGTGACCGTTTGCAGCGGCGGCGGCAGCTTGACGTGCAGACCCGGGCCAAGCAGGGTGGGCGCCGCGTCGCCGCGCGCAGACAGCACGGCCATATGGCGTTGATCGACGACGAATACCATCGACGAAGCCGCGAGCAGCACGATGACGACCGCGACGACGAGCGCAATGATTCTGTTCATGTATCGCGCTCCTTATTGAACGTCGTCTTCGCGCATGCGATTGCGGAAGGCTTCGCGCGAACGCAGCGACACACCGGCGGCCCGGCTCGCGGGCGTGGCCGCGGCGGCAGGGGAAGCCGGCGAAGCCGCCGGGGTATCGGCCGAGGCGCCGGTATCGGCCGGAGCCGAGGCAGCCGAAGCGGCGACCCCATCCGCCGCGCTCGCCGCCGGCGGCGCGCTCGCAGCGGTGGCGGCCGAAGCGGCTGCAGCCGCTGCCGCTGCCTGGCGTTCGCGGTTCTGTTCGACCAGTCTGTCGAGCGGCAGATACAGCACGTTGTTGCCGTTCTTCGCGTCGACGAACACCTTGGTCGCATTCGAATAAATCTGCTGCATGGTTTCCATGTACAGGCGGAAGCGCACCACGGCAGGCGCCTTCGAGTATTGCGCGTAGACCTGCCCGAAGCGCTCGGCCTCGGCCTGCGCCTGCGCCACCGTATTCTGGCTATAGGTTTTCGCGTCCTCGATCTGACGCGCGACGTCGGCTTGCGCGCGCGGCAGCAGATCGGCCGCATAGGCCTCGGCATCGCGTTTCGCGCGCTCGTTTTCGTCGCGCACGCGAGCGGCGTCTTCGAACGCGGACTGCACCTGCTCGGGCACCTGCACGCTCTGGATCGTCACGCCCGTCACGGCGAGACCGGACTCGTACTGGTCGAGCGATTGCTGGATCGCGGCCATCAACTGCTGACGCAATGTTTCGCGATCCTGAGCGAGGAGATCGGCGGTGCTCTGCGCGCCGACGATGCCGCGCACCGCCGCCTGCGCGGCATACGCCACGCTCTGGTCGGGATCGACACCGCGAAAGAGGAAGTCGGTCGGCTTGCGCACCTGGTATTGCACCGCAAAGCGCACGTCGACGATATCGCCGTCGTGCGTGAGCATCGCCGCATCCTTCACGTTCGCGAGACGCACCACGTTGCTGCGGCCGATCTCGATCTGGCGGATCTGCCCGACGTTGACGAACTCGTGCGCTTCGAACGGATACGGCAGACGCCAGTGCACGCCCTGCCCCGCGGTATAGCGATACTTGCCGAACTGCATGACGACGGCGGCCTGACCGTCCTGCACGACGAATACGCCGCTGCCGAGATAGATCGCGATCAACACGCCGATCACGATGCCGACGCCGATGCGTGCGCCACGCCCGTTGTCCGGACGGCCGCCGCCGACACCGCCGCCCTTGCGGCCGAACATCCGGCTCAAGCGGCGGTTGAAATCGCGCCACATTTCGTCGAGATCGGGCGGACCTTCACCGTCGCGAGCCGGACGCTTTGGATCGTTCGGACGCTGCCGGTCGCCATTGCCGTCGCCCCGGCCCCAACGCGGATCGTTCAGTGAAAGCAAGGCGCGCATACGCAGCCAGATACTCCGCTCGTTGTAATCGTTCACCTGTGTTCGTTCACCAGAGTAGACAGCGGATCAGTGCAATTGGAACGGGTCAGTGCCCGAGTTCTGGAATCTTGTGGTTCTCGCGCGGTTCTGTCGTACGGATGTCTTCCGACGGGTCGAACGGCATGTCGGCAAGCGGTTCGGCTGTAGCGATTTCAGCGATGGCTGCGCGCAACGTATCAAGCCCCTGCCCCGTGCGCGCGCTCAAAAAGACGCGCGAAATATTACCATACTCGTCCCGCTCGACCGCCTCGCCACGGGCCGCCAGCTCGGGCACCGCGTCGATCTTGTTGAACACGAGCACCTGCCGGACCGTGTCCGCGCCGATCGCGTGCAGCACCTCGTTGACCTGGTCGATCTGGTCGAGCCGCACCGCGCTCGACGCATCGACCACGTGCAGCAGCAGATCGGCGTGAATGGTTTCCTCGAGCGTCGCGCGAAACGCCGCGACCAGCTGGTGCGGCAATTCGCGAATGAAGCCGACCGTGTCGGACACGACGACCTGCCCCGCTTCGTCGCCGAGATAGACGCGCCGCGAAGTCGTGTCGAGCGTCGCGAACAGCTGGTCGGCCGCGTACGCCTGCGCCTTGGTCAGCGCGTTGAAGAGCGTGGACTTGCCCGCGTTCGTATAGCCCACGAGCGACACCGACATCGTCTGGTTGCGATTGCGCGCGCGACGCTGCGTGCCATGCTGGCGGCGCAGCTTGTCGAGACGGATCTTGAGCGCCTTGATGCGCTCGCCGATCAGCCGGCGGTCGGTTTCGAGCTGCGTTTCGCCGGGGCCGCGCAAACCGATACCGCCCTTCTGGCGTTCGAGGTGGGTCCACGCGCGAATCAGCCGGGTCGACAGATATTGCAGCTGCGCGAGTTCGACCTGCAGCTTGCCTTCGTGGCTGCGGGCGCGCTGCGCAAAAATATCGAGGATGAGACTCGTGCGATCGACCACGCGCCGGTTAAGCGCCCGCTCCAGATTGCGCTGCTGCGCAGGCGCCAGAGCATGGTTGAAGATCACGAGTTCGATGTCGTTCGCTTCGCACGCAAGGCGCAGTTCTTCCGCCTTGCCGCTGCCGACGAACATCTTCGCGTCGGGACTGGAACGGCGTCCGGTGAGGGTGACTACGGGATTCGCGCCCGCGCTTTGCGCGAGCAGGCTGAGTTCTTCGAGACTGGCTTCGAAATCGATCTTGCCGAAGTCGATGCCAACAAGCGCTGCATTGATCAAATTGGAGGGTATCAAAATGACGCGGCCGGAAGAGAATCGCCAACGGGCGACATCGTGCCGGCCGCGGCGAGGGTTAGGACTGTTCGGAATCCGGGTGGAAATTCACCGGACGGGCCGGCACGACTGTCGAGATAGCGTGCTTGTAGACCATCTGGGTGACCGTATTCCGGAGCAACACGACGTACTGGTCGAACGATTCGATGTTCCCTTGAAGCTTGATGCCGTTGACCAGATAGATCGACACCGGCACATGCTCTTTACGCAGTGCGTTCAAAAACGGGTCTTGTAACAATTGCCCTTTGTTGCTCATAGCAAACTCCGTATTTTTTTGCAGGTTGACTGAATTGGCGACGAAGAAAAAGAGATCCGCCACCAACCGCTACACTATAGCTGATTTTCATTTCCACGCGCGGCGCCTAGCCATTCGGCCAAACCCAGCACGCACGCGGGTTTCAGGCTCTGCTCCCGGCTTCGCGGCGAGGCCTGGCTCCGGCTCGCCGCGAGACCCGGCGTTCTTTTAGCCTTTGTCCGCGTAAGGGTTCGTCGAGGATCTGAACTCTATTCGCAATGGAGTGCCCATCAGCTTGAAAGTTTCCCTGAAGCGGTTTTCCAGGTAACGCTTATAGGTATCGGTAATCGCATCGAGCGCATTGCCGTGAATCACGATGATCGGCGGATTCTGGCCGCCCTGGTGCGCGTAACGCAGCTTCGGACGCACCGGCCCGCGACGGCGCGGCTGCTGGAATTCGACCGCCTCGATCAGCGCGCGCGTCAGTTTCGGCGTCGGCAGCTTCGACATCGCGGCCGTGTAGGCGTCGTCGACCGAGCGCATCAGCGGCCCGATTCCGGTTTTTTCCGCGGCGGAAATGAAATGGAATTTGGCGAAGTCGAGAAATTTTAGTTTGCGCTCGAGATCGCCCTTGGTGCGCTCGCGCACATGCGGATCGAGGCCGTCCCATTTGTTCACGCCGACCACGAGCGCACGGCCCTGCTCGACGACGAAACCGGCGATGTGCGCGTCCTGGTCCGAGATATCCTGGCGCGCGTCGAGCAGCAGGATCACGACGTTCGCGTCCGAGATCGATTGCAGCGTCTTCACGACCGAGAACTTTTCGATCGCTTCGAACACCTTGCCGCGGCGGCGCAAACCGGCCGTGTCGATCAGCGTGTACGGCTTGCCGTTGCGCTCGAAGTCGACATAGATCGAATCGCGCGTGGTGCCCGGCATGTCGAACGCGATCACGCGCTCCTCGCCGACCAGCGCGTTGATCAGCGTCGACTTGCCGACGTTCGGCCGGCCGACGATCGCGATCTTCACGCCGCGCGCTTCCTTGCCTTCCTCGCTCTCTTCGGGCTGACCGGCGTAGGCGACTGCGAGCGCCTCGTCGATCATGTCGGTAACACCATCGCCGTGCGCCGCCGAAATCGCGCGCGGGTCGCCGAGGCCGAGCTCGTAGAAATCGGCGGCGACGTTGGTGTACTTCATGCCCTCGGCCTTGTTGACGACGAGGAAGATCGGCCGGCCGACCTTGCGCAGATAGTCGGCAATCGACTTGTCCTGCGGCGCGAGGCCGTTGCGGCCGTCGACGATGAACACGACCACGTCCGATTCCTCGACCGCCTGGCGCGTTTGCCGCGCCATCTCGTGCAGGATGCCGTCCTTCGCGACCGGCTCGAAGCCGCCGGTGTCGACGACCAGATACGGCCGCTCGCCGGTGCGCCCTTCGCCATAGTGACGATCGCGCGTGAGACCTGGCAGATCGGCAACCAGTGCGTCACGCGAGCGCGTGAGGCGGTTGAACAGCGTGGATTTCCCCACATTGGGGCGCCCGACGAGGGCAATAACGGGTTTCATCAGATATTGTTCACGGTGAAACGCGGGATCGGAGCCGATCGCACGCGTAGCGACGTCAGGCCGCCGCGCGGCGGCGTTTTGACGAAATTATCACGAATTCAGCCAGCTCCGGATGTGCGTTCGATAGGCGCATCCGGGCGGACGGCGGTGGGCTGCGGGCGGCACCAGGGAGCCGCCGGATTCAGACTTCGCTGCGCAACGGCTCGCCTGCGCATGCGATCGCGCTCTTCTTCACGATGCCGCAAAAGAGGCGCGCGAGCCACCGCGCATGACGAGCGGGACAGCTTCCGATCCGACTTGCCGGACCAGCCCGTCCGGCGGATTTCTTCTTTTGAGTCTGCGCGAGCAACCCGGCAAACAGACCGATCCATCGACCCAAGGCGCCCGACACTCGCCAGCACGTTCAGGCGCCGGTTCAAACCTCGCTTTTCAGCCAGATTCCCAGCCCGACTCTCAGTTAAAACGCGCGCGGCCGGCAAAACCGGCCTGCGCGCCAAACAGCATGCCCTGCGATCAGCGCGGGCGGAAACCGAACAGGCCGCCGTCGCGTGTCTGCACGACCAGCGTGTCGCCGGCCAGCACCGGCGCCGCGCTAATTGCGCTGCCGTCGGTCTTCATGCGTGCGACGAGCGCGCCATCGGTGTTCGACAGAAAGTGCACGTAACCCTGATAGTCGCCGAATACGACCGCGCGGCCGAGCAGCATCGGCACGCTCAGATCGCGGTTCTTCAGCGACTCGTTCTTCCACAGCACCGAGCCATTACTCCCGTCGAACGCGGAGACGACCGACCAGTCGTCGGCGGCGACCACGCTGCGATCATCCTGCGCGAGGCCGCTCGTGCTCGAGAATGCCTTGCTCCATAGCGAGCGGCCCGAGTTCGCGTCGAAACAGCCAATCTGGCCCTGAAACGTCACCGCGCAGGTCTGCGAGCCGACCAGCGTGGGCGGGCCCGTCACGTCGTTGATGCGCTCCACTTCGGTCACGCCCTTCGGATACGACACCGGCGTTTGCCAGTAGTTGTCGCCCGTTTGCAGATTGATCGCCGAGAACGAGCCGCCCGGGAAACCGGCCAGCACCGCCGCGTCGCCCGCGAACGTCATGCCCGACGACACGCGCAGGTTGAGCGGCACCGCGCGGTTGCGGTAGTTCCATTTCTGCTCGCCCGTTTGCCCGTTGAACGCGACGATCTGACCGTCGACCGTGCGCACGACCACGAGGCCGTTGCCGACCAGCGGCGGCGAAATGATCTCGCCGGGCGCCTTGGCGGTCCACAGTTCCTTGCCGTCCGCGCCGAGCACGTACACGTCGCCCTTCAGGCCGCCGACCGCCGTCAGCGTGCCGTCGCTGCCGACGCCCGCCGAGAGGTCGTCGTGCAGCTTGGTGCGCCACACGTCCTTGCCGGTTTGCGCGTCGATCTTCGCGACGGTGCCGTTCGCGCCGGCGGCGTACACGGCATTGCCGACCGCGACCGGCGAGAACAGGTAACGGCCCGCCTTGCCCACACTCGCCGACCAGGACTGCTGCACGTCGAGCACAGGCTTGAACTCGGTGAGCGGCGTCGGCACACGGCGCACGTCTTTCGTGGATGAGCAAGCCGCCAGCGAGAGAACGGCCATCGCACAGATAACGGGCACAGCGTAACGTTTCAGCAGATTCATCGGTGGACGAAGCATTCAGGAGATTAATTAAAGGAAACCGTCTTGCGGTCGTGGCTCACGGCGCGTCGCGCAAGACGCTCAGCCGCCGAGCGCATCGAGCTTGAACTGGATCAACTGGCGCGCCGAACTGTCGCTCTTCGACAGCGAGTCGAGCGCGATCTTG
Source organism: Paraburkholderia sp. Ac-20336 (assembly GCF_017105025.1). Taxonomy (NCBI): domain Bacteria; kingdom Pseudomonadati; phylum Pseudomonadota; class Betaproteobacteria; order Burkholderiales; family Burkholderiaceae; genus Paraburkholderia; species Paraburkholderia sp. Ac-20336. The sequence continues at coordinate 36,285 of NZ_JAAGPS010000069.1, forward strand.
TAGGCCGCGCGCGCATCGTCGTGCTTGCCTTGAGCAGCGAGCAGATCGCCGCGGCGGTCCGCCACGATACCCTTGAAGGCATCCGACTGCGGCTCGGCGAGAAGCGCGAGACCCTGGTCGTAAGCCTTGTCGTCGAGCAGCAGCGAAGCCATGCGCAGTTTCGCGATCTGCTTGAACTCGTCGTCCTTCGCGTGATCGATGGTCCATTGCAGTTGCGCCTTCGCGCCAGCTTCGTCGCCGGCCGCGTAGAGCGCCTTGGCGGCACCGAGCGCGGTCATCTGCGCGTAAGCGGTGCGGCCGAACTTGTCTTCCATGTCGGCGGCCACGCGGGTGACCTTGTCCTTGTCGCCTGCTGCCACGGCCTGCTGCACCTGGTCATACAGCACCGCGGCTTGCGCTGCCTCACGTCGCTGCCAGAAATTCCAGCCGTTCCAGCCCGCACCCGCCAACAATACCGCCAGCACGATCCACGTGGTCGCGTTGCCCCACTGATTCCACCATGCCTTCAGACTTTCAATCGATTCTTGTTCGTCGTGGTAACTCATCGCCCGGCGATTTCCTCTTTCTTGCTACGTGTGCGTGTCGAGCCAGCCGGCCCGACGACATCGCGATCAGTCGTCGCCGTCTTCGGCGGTTGCAACCATCGCATTGATTAGATATTCGGTCAAGTCTTCGGCCAGCACGTTCTGTTGCTCGTTCTTACCGCCGTTGGACGTATCGCGCAGCGGTTTCACGCCGACCGTGCCGTTGGCGATCTCGTCTTCGCCGAGCACGACCGCGAACGCGGCGCCGCTCGCGTCGGCGCGCTTCATCTGCGACTTGAAGCTCGCCGACTGGCCGTCCGCGCTGCAATGCAGGATCACGTCGAGGCCGGTATCGCGCAGACGCTCAGCGATGATGAAGGCCTGCTCGCGCGCCGCGTCGCCCTGATGGACCATGTACACGTCGCAGCCCTCGTCTTCGGGCACGAGGTTCTCTTCCTTCAGCAATTCGAGAATGCGCTCGACGCCCATCGCCCAGCCGCACGCCGCCGTCGGCTTGCCGCCCAGCTGCTCGATCAGCGGATCGTAGCGGCCGCCCGCCGCGACCGTGCCTTGCGCGCCAAGCTTGTCGGTGACCCACTCGAACACGGTCAGATTGTAGTAATCGAGACCGCGCACGAGACGCGGGTTGATCGTGAACGGCAGATTGTTCGCCTTCAGCAGACGCTGCAGGCCTTCGAAGTGCGCGCGCGATTCTTCGCCGAGAAAATCGATCAGTTTCGGCGCGTTCTGCGCGACTTCCTGCAACGCCGGGTTCTTCGTATCGAGCACGCGCAGCGGGTTCGTGTAGAGACGGCGTTTCGCGTCTTCGTCGAGCACGTCCATGTGCTTTTCGAGGTACGCGATCAGTTCGACGCGATGCGCGGCGCGCTCTTCAGCAAGGCCGAGCGAGTTGATTTCGAGCTTGATGCCGGTGAGGCCGAGGTCATCCCACAGGCGCTGGCACATCATGATGATTTCCGCGTCCGCGTCCGGACCCGCGAAGCCGAGCGCCTCGACGCCGACCTGATGGAACTGCCGATAACGGCCGCGCTGCGGACGCTCGTGACGGAACATCGGGCCGACGTACCACAGGCGCTTCGGACCGTCGTACAGCATGTTGTGCTCGATCGACGCACGCACGACCGCCGCCGTGTTTTCCGGGCGCATGGTCAGATTTTCGCCGTTCAATGCGTCGGTAAAGCTGTACATCTCTTTTTCGACGATGTCGGTCACCTCACCGATACCGCGCGTGAACAGCTGCGTATGCTCGACGATCGGCGTGCGGATATTCTGGTATCCGTACGAACGCAGCATCGACTTGACGGTGGTTTCGAAAAATTCCCAGAGCCCGGCTTCCTGCGGCAGGATGTCGTTCATGCCCTTCACACCGGACAGCTTCTCGAGCTTTTTCTTCTGTTCAGTCATCTGTATTTCGATCGCCGCTATTTAGTTGAGCGCGTCGGCGCGGCCATAACGGCGCTCGACGTAGTCGCTCACGATTTGCTGGAATTCTTGCGCGATGTTCTCGCCGCGCAGCGTCTTCACCTTCTCGCCGTCGATGAACACCGGCGCGGCCGGGTTTTCGCCGGAGCCCGGCAGGCTGATGCCGATATTGGCCTGCTTCGACTCGCCCGGGCCGTTGACGATGCAGCCCATCACCGCGACGTGCATCTGTTCGACGCCGGGATACTGGTCGCGCCACACCGGCATCTGCTGACGCAGATAGGTCTGGATCTGCGAGGCGAGTTCCTGGAACAGCGTGCTCGTGGTGCGGCCGCAGCCGGGGCACGCGATCACCATCGGCGTGAACGAACGCAGCCCCATGGTCTGCAGGATTTCCTGGCCGACGATCACTTCGCCGGTGCGCGACGCGCCCGGTTCCGGTGTCAGCGAAATACGGATCGTGTCGCCAATGCCCTGCTGCAGCAGAACCGACAGCGCCGCCGTCGACGCGACAATGCCCTTCGAGCCCATGCCCGCTTCGGTCAGGCCCAGATGCAGCGCGAAGTCGCAGCGGCGCGCGAGTTCGCGGTACACCGCGATCAGGTCCTGCACGCCGCTGACCTTGCACGACAGGATGATCTGGTCGCGCCCGAGGCCGAGTTCGACCGCGCGTTCGGCCGAGCCGATCGCCGACTGGATCAGCGCTTCGTACATCACGCTTTGCGCTTCCCACGGCGTGGCGCGCGAGCCGTTCTCGTCCATCATCTTCGCGAGCAGGTCCTGGTCGAGACTGCCCCAGTTCACGCCGATGCGAACCGGCTTGTCGTACTTGACCGCCGCCTCGATCATCTGCGCGAACTGCGTGTCGCGCTTCGCGCCGTGCCCGACGTTGCCCGGGTTGATGCGGTACTTCGACAGCGCTTCCGCGCAGCCAGGATAGTCGCGCAGCAACAGATGGCCGTTGTAATGGAAGTCGCCGACGAGCGGCACCATCACGCCCATGCGGTCGAGCTGCTCGCGGATCGCCGGCACGGCCGCCGCCGCTTCCGGTGTGTTCACCGTGATGCGCACCAGTTCCGAGCCGGCCTGCGCCAGCTCCTTGATCTGGATCGCGGTGCCGATCGCGTCGGCGGTGTCGGTGTTGGTCATCGACTGCACGCGCACGGGCGCGTCGCCGCCGATGGTGACGAGCTGGCCGCCCCAACGGACGTTGACCGCGTGCGACTTGCGCCGCATCGCGGAACCGCCGAACACCGGCTCGTCTGAAACGATCTTGCTACTGGATTGGGATTGAGCTTCGGATTGCATCGAAAAACCCATTTACGCCGCACACGCTACGCAAAAACGCAGCGCCTGAATTGAAAAAGCGCCGCGGACCGGTTGGCCGCGGCGCACACCGTATCTGTCAAGGCAACGCAAAACGCGCCACGTTGCCCCTGGCTGCCGCATATTTCGCCGGATCGACAGGCTGACCGTCGAGCGTCAGCGATTCGAGACCAGCCTTGTTGCCGACCGTCACCTTGAACGGCGCAACACCCGTCACCTGCTTCGGGTCCCCCGCATGCACGAGACCGGAGAACAGTTCCTTGCCGTCCTTGTCGCGCACGCTGAACCAGCTATCCTGGGTTACGCGCAGCGCGACGACCGCTTCGCCCGGCGCGGGCGCCACGGCCGGCGCCGATGCGCCCGCCACGACCGCTGCCGGCGCGCTTGCGCCCGTTGCGGCAGCCGGTGCCGCCTGCGAACCCGCCGCCGGCGCGGCAGCCGTCGCCGCCGTCACGG
>NZ_JAAGPS010000070.1:0-39478 GCF_017105025.1 Paraburkholderia sp. Ac-20336
CTTTGGTGAGGTTTTCCTGCACGCGGTTAAAGACCGTCCAGAGGTCGTCGCGGCGATCCTCGAAGCGACGCGGAGCGAGCAACTGGTTTTCGGTGATGGGGGCCGGTGCCTCTGCGTCGGTCGGGTCATAGCGCAGGGCGAGCGCGGAGCGGGCGAACGCCTGCTGTTCGTCGCGATCGAGCGTCACGTCGCGCATGGCGTCCTTCTGTTCGCGGATCAGGTCGAAGCCGTCGAGCACATCGAATGCGCCGTTGATGACGTTCTGCACGATGTTGCCCTTGTGTGGCACGCGGATATCGGCAACGTTCTCGCCCGCGACCATGCCGTTCTGGCAGACGAAGCGCAGCACGCCCGCGAGCATCTGGTAACTGCTGGTGCCGTCGTGCGAGTTCAGGAGGACGATTTCGTTGGCTTCGTCGCCGTTGATCTGGTCGGCGTGGCGCAGGCGAAGCATGTGCTTCGTGTATTCGCGTCTGCTCTGATCGCGCACGCGGGTCTGACAGATCATGAACGGCTGGAAACCTTCGTTGCGCAGGCCGTGCAGCACGTCGATGGTGGGAATGTAGGTATAGCGTTCCGAGCGGCTTGCGTGCTTGCCGTCCGCGAAGATGGACGGGGCGACGCGCAGAATCTGGTCGTCCGACAGGGGCGCGTCGGCCCGAAGCATCGGGGAACCGTAACGGAAAGAGGAAGTGAGTTGCATGATTATCTCCACAGCTAGAGGGTTGAAGTACGGGCTGTGGGATGGCCCTGGCGCTTACGCGGGAAACCTTCCCGGTGGAACTCGGGGTTGGCTTCTGCTTTTGCCTGACGCCCTGTTTCCTGCCCGTGCGACCCAGGGAGCCGGGGGCGGGGCGGTGTCAAGGAAAGAGGCGAGGGATGGTGCGGGCAACACGGTCCCTCGCCCCTTGATGCCGGCCCGCCCCCGGCTACGGTCGCGGGACAGGGCAGGAAACCGGGTGGCGGGCAGAGGTCAGGGCACGGGTTCGACGGGAGGAACTGCGAAGCTTTGGTTATTCATAGTTTCTGGGGCAACGCTGTGAATAGCTTTTGTACCGGAAGCCCCCGGCTGATTTGGGCAAGCCGACGGCGGCGGATTGGCGTTAACCCATAGAGACAAGGGAGCCATAGACGCTTAATCTTTGGATACAGAGTTCAGAGCACAGAAATCAGTATCCTGAATGATCAAGACTAAAAATCGGTCCCTATCAATCGTTGGAGGCAAGACATGAGTGTCAAATCGGACAAGCTGGACGAGCAAAAGAGCACGGGGGGGGCGGCGCCAGTCGCGAGGAAGCTGATTCCCTATGGCGGGTACTACACGAACAAGGTGCCGGATCACGACCCCGAACTCACCGAAACAGGTCCTGGCACGCCGACGGGCGAATTCATGCGCCGCTTCTGGCACCCGGTCTGCATGTCGATGGAACTGACCGATACTCCCCGGTTCCTGAAAATTCTCAACGAGGAACTCGTTGCCTTCCGGGACAAGAGCGGCCGGGTCGGCGTGCTGCACGCGCACTGCGTGCACCGGGGCGCCTCGCTCGAATACGGGGCGATCCAGGAGCACGGCATCATGTGCTGCTATCACGGCATGGTGTTCGATGTCGACGGAACGTGCCTCCACGTCCCGTTTCCCAAGGGCGAAGAAAAGGAAGCCGAAAAGTTCGCCTGCTCGATTCGTCAGGGCGCATACAAGGCGGTCGAGCGTAACGGTCTTGTCTTCGCCTATATGGGGCCGCCGGAAGACGAGCCGCCGTTCCCCGAGTGGGAAAGCGACTTTACTGTGATGGAAGGCGACGAACTCGTCCCGTACAGCAACTTCCAGCACTGCAACTGGCTGCAGGTCCAGGACAATGCGGCGGACAACTATCATCCGACCGCGCTGCATGCCGGCAAGAACGTCGTCGATGGCAACTTCCAGGGCACGACGTTCGACGAGGTCGGCGCCGCATCGATGGAGGTCGCGCCCGACATGAACTTCGTCCCGGTGCAAGGCGGCCGCAGTCTCGCCTGTGCGGGCGCACGCCGTGTCGATAAGGACAAGCTCTTCGTGCGTGTGCAGCACCAGGTGCTGCCGAACCTCAGTCTGCACGCTTACACCTCGGAAGACGGTTCGAAGAAGAAGCTCTTCAGCCGTTTCCACATCATCCGCTGGACCGTGCCGGTCGATGACGAAAACAGCAAGATGATTGGCTGGCGCGTCATGGGCCCCGGCATCGACACACGCGGCATCGGCAACAAGGAGATGGTCGGCTACGAAACCATCGACTTCCTGGAAGGCCAGGTTGCGATGCGCCGTCCGGAGCGCTTCGGCAAGTACAAGCTCGAAGATATGCCGCCGATTCCGCCGAACCATCGCGAACGCGCCAACTATAAGGAAGCGCAGTACGCGCCGGGCGACTACGAAGCCATCATCAGCCAACGCCCCATCGCCGTGCATGCGCTGGAGCATCCGACGCGCTTCGACGCTGGTCTCTACCAGTTCCGCAAGATGCTAAGAGATGCGGTGCGCGGGACGAATCCGGCCTCGTCGGCCCAGGGTTTCGCCGACTGGCTCCGCGAACTCGCGGGCATGCCCAACAGTTATTGCTCGGGCAACGTCTTCGAAATCGCGGAAGGCGAAACCGTCGAAGACGAAGTGGTCCGCCGCCGCAAGGTACTGAAGTCGGTTGTCGAGATCCTGACCCAGAGCGATTCCATGAAGGGGCAGGAGCGCGCCGAATTCGTGCGGGGCAAGTTCGACGAACTCGAGCAATCGCTCAAACGCTAAGTCACCGTGGCGCGGGCACGTCGGTGTCCGCGTCCGCCCGGCAGAGCTTCGGCGAATGCCCGTCGTTCGCCTCGCAAGGATAGGAAATGGAAACCGTACTGGAAGCAGAAGAGGCCGTCCAGGATATCGGCACGGGAACCCTCGACGTCAGGATCACGCAGATTCGCTACGAAGGCAAAGGCATCAACTCGTACGAGTTGACGAGCCCGTCCGGCAAGCAACTGCCGCCATTCGACGCCGGCGCGCACATCGATATCCACCTGAAGAACGGCGTCATCCGGCAGTATTCCCTGTGCAATTCTTCAACGGAACGCCACCGTTATGTCATTGCCGTGCTCAAGGACGAGAACGGCCGAGGCGGGTCACGCGCCGTGCACGAAGGGCTCTGCGCGGGTGACGTCGTCACCATCAGCGCACCCCGGAATCACTTCGCGCTCACGCGTGACGCCACAAGGGTCATTCTCATTGCCGGCGGTATCGGCGTGACGCCCCTGAAAGCCATGGCGCACGAACTCGAAGGCCGTGGCGTCGACTTCGAAATGCATTACTGCGCGCGCAGTCCCGAAGCCGCGGCGTTCGGCCAGGAATTCGACGACATGCACCAGGCAGGAAAGCTGCACTATCACTTCGACAACGGCGTGCAGAGCAATCAGTTCGACATCGGAAAGCTTCTCGCGCAACCGGCCTCGGGAACGCATGTGTACTACTGCGGACCCAGCGGATTCATGGCCGCTTGCGCGGATGCGGCGAGTCATTGGCCGAAGGGCTCCGTGCACTTCGAGCACTTCAAGGCGCCGGAGCAGCCGAAGCGCGCGCCGGGCGATACCGAACACGCCAGCGGATGCGAAGTGACGATCGCGAGTACCGGCCAGGTCATTCTGCTCAAGCCGGAACACACGCTCGCCGACGCCCTCAACGAAGCAGGCGTCGCAATTGCGACGTCATGCTGCGCGGGGCTGTGCGCCACCTGCAAGGTCAGGTATCTCGAAGGCGAGGTCGAGCATAACGACTTCATCCTCAGCGACGAGGAGCGCCGGGAGTACCTGACGACCTGCGTATCGAGGCCCGCCGGCAAAACGCTGGTTCTCGACCTCTGAGCCGTTCTTTTCGAATTAAGCCTGCACCGTGTCGCGGCCGGTTTATCGGCACGCCTCACGCTTCAGCACCATTGCTGCAAACAACCGGAATGAGTATGAAAGTCTTCTACGATAAAGATGCCGACCTCTCCCTTCTCAAGAGCCGCAGTGTCGCCGTCATCGGCTACGGCTCGCAGGGGCACGCTCACGCGCTGAACCTGAAGGACAGCGGCATCGATGTCAGCGTCGGGCTGCGCAAAGGCCCGTCATGGGAAAAAGCCGAGAAAGCGGGCTTGAAGGTGCGGAATATCGCCGACGCCGTCAAGGAAGCCGACATCATCATGATGCTCCTCCCCGACGAGCAGATCGCCGACGTGTACCGTAACGAAGTCGAGCCGAACGCGCGTAACGGCGCGGTCCTCGGCTTCGCCCACGGGTTCAACATCCACTATGGCCAGGTCGCTCCGCGCGCGGATCTCGATGTGATGATGGTCGCGCCGAAGGCGCCGGGCCATACGGTACGCAGCACCTATGTCGCCGGCGGCGGCGTGCCGCATCTCATCGCGGTCGCGCAAAACCCGTCCGGAAGCGCGCGCGATATCGCACTCGCCTATGCCGCCGCAAACGGTGGCGGCCGCGCGGGCGTCATTGAAACGAGTTTCCTCGAAGAAACCGAGACCGACCTCTTTGGCGAACAGGCCGTCCTGTGCGGAGGTCTGGTCGATCTCATCAAGGCCGGTTTCGAGACGCTGGTAGAAGCCGGTTACGCGCCGGAAATGGCGTACTTCGAGTGCCTTCATGAAGTCAAGCTCATCGTGGATCTCATCTACGAAGGCGGCATTGCGAACATGAACTACGGCATTTCGAACAACGCGGAGTATGGCGAATACGTGACCGGCCCGCGAATCGTGACGGACGCGACCCGGCAAGCCATGAAGGAGGTTCTCCGCGACATCCAGACCGGCGAGTACGCGAAGAGCTTCATCCTCGAGAACCGGGCCGGCGCACCGACGCTTCAATCGCGCCGCCGTCTCGTCGCCGCGCATCCCATTGAAACCGTGGGCGCGCAGTTGCGGGCCATGATGCCGTGGATTAGCAGGCACGCATTGGTAGACCGCTCCAGGAACTAAGGACGGACGAGTTGCGCGACGTTGGATGTTATCGATGGTTCGCGCGGCCCTTCCCGTCGCAGTGGGGATGCAAGCATATGACATCGAAGTTGATTCAGATTCCATCTCGAACTGACTACGTCGAAGAAGTCTATAAGGTACTCGTGGACGCCATCTGTGAAGGCTCGCTGGAACCCGGTACCCGTCTGACTCAGGATGAAATCGCGGAGCAGCTTTCGGTCTCTCGTTCTCCCGTGCTTCAGGCGCTGCGGTTATTGAAGAAGGATGGGCTGGTTCAGGACGCGCCAGGCCGAGGCGTCCTGGTTGCCCCGCTGGACTTGCAGTGGCTCAGCAATCTCTACGAAATACGCGGAACACTGGATGCCCTGGCGGCAAAGCTCGCCGCCAACAGGCGCGCCAGGTTGGCCCCCGCACTCATTACTCGAGGGCGTCAGGCGTCTCTGAATACAGATATCAGAGCGATGATTGACGCCGACATGGAGTTTCACTTTGCTGTCTACGCGGCGTCTGGCAATCCATTAATCGCTGAAACGGCGCGCATTCATTGGGTCCATCTGCGAAGGGTCATGGGCGCAATGCTTCAGGCGTCTGGTCAGCGAGCGTCGATCTGGGATGAACACGAGGCGATTGCCGAAGCCATTGAGGCTGGGAAATCCGCGGCGGCAGTTGAATATTCCGAGTTCCATACTCAACGTGCCCACGAGCATCTCGTTGCCGAACTTACCGCCGTTCTGGGAACGGATAGCGAGGAAGGGGCGCCAGGCGAGTGGGTCAAAGCTCTGCCCGTTTGAGTCGGGTTTAGAGAGCATTGGGCGTTGCGAGCCCAGTGCCCAGGTTAGTCCGCAACCGATGAGTGCTCCAGGCCGGCTGCATAGAAAAGCCAGAGTCTGAAGCGTTTGACCTTATCGACTTCATGCTCGTTTTCGCGATAGGAGAGGAAATGTGTCTCACGGCTAAGTTTGACGAACGCGCTTTCGCCCACGATGACCAGGTCTCCACGGGAGAGTTCGCGCTCGGCGAGTCGTGTGGTTTCGAGTGCAACGCCCATTCCGTCAACCGCCGCCGAAAGGACGAGCGCTGCACGGTCGAATGAGGGGCGGGCCCGATTCGGGAGATCCATGTCGTTGTGCCGGAACCAGTCGGACCATGTAATACCGCTGAGTTGGGAGTCGATAAGCGTGAGTTCCTGTATCAATGCACGCGGCTCGACGTCGGTGCGAAGCAATGACGGCGAGCACATGGGCGCGATACGTTCCTCGCCCATCGGGAGCGTCATGATGCCGGTCCTTTGGACGGCGTGACCGTAGGAGATCGCCACATCGATCTCCCGGTCCCTGCCGAGATCGATGGGCGTCGCGCCCGACGAGAGCCGGATTGTGATGTCAGGATTGTCACGCATGAACTCCAGCAAACGCGGGCCGAGCCATTTGGCAGCAAAGCTGGGCGCGCTATGTAGTGCGAGCACCTGGGCAGTGGGTGCGAGGCTCACCTCGTTGCAGGCAGCTTCGATGACGTCGAATACGCGACCGAGGCTTTGCTGGAGGCGCAGTCCCTCCGGCGTCGCTTCCACCGTGCGGTTGCGTCTCGCCAATAGTCGGCGGCCGAAGTAGTCCTCCAGTTCGCGAACCTGGTGGCTGATTGCGGATTGAGTGAGATGAAGTTCTTCTGCCGCACGTGTGAAGCTCTTTAGCCGGGCAGTTGCTTCGAATGCTCTAAGCAGTACGAAATTTGGAAGTCGCCTCACATCCGTCTCCATGCATGAACGTGATTCATGGTTGTATGAACAGCCATTGTTTGTCAACTGTTCCATCAAAGCTGACGATATCGGTACCGGTTCCTGTTTCCAGGGACAGAAACAGTAGTTGAAAAAATGAAATCAATTCGCTTCAAGTTTTCGTCACCCCATCTTGTAGAAGGAGAATGACCATGTCCACCGTCGCCGAACAGCCGACCGATTCGATCGTGAAACCCGGAAAGGTTTCGATTTATCAACCTGACCAGGAGAGGCTGATTTTTCCGGATCTTCCCACGTTCAAGACGGTGGAAGAACACCGTCAGCATCTCAAGGAACGACTCGTGGCCGCCTGCCGCGCATTCGCTATTCAAGGCTTCGATTACGGGTTTGCCGGGCACCTCACCGTACGCGATCCGGGCAATCCGAGCCTCTACTGGACGAATCCGATGGCCGTTCACTTCGCGCAGGTCAAGGTCTCGAATCTCATCTGCGCCGATCACGAGGGCACGGTCGTGGAGGGCGAGTACGCCATCAATCGTGCCGGCTTCGTCCTGCACGCGGCGGTGCACGAGCAGCATCCGGATATCGTCGCCATGTGCCACGCGCACACGGTGTACGGCACCGCGTTCGCATCGCTCGGCAAGCCCCTCGCTCCCATCTCGCAGGATGCGGCCGCCTTCTACGAGGACCACGTGGTTATTGGTGACGAGGCGGGCAAGGTTGCGGTCGAAGTAAAGGGCGGCAACAAGGTCGCGAACGCTTTCGCCGGCGTCAAGGCCGCGATTCACCAGAATCACGGCCTGCTCACCGCGAGCCGCCACAGCATCGACTCGGCGGCTTTCTGGTTCATCGCCCTGGAGCGCTGCTGCCGGCAACAGTTGATGATCGAAGCCACCGGCGTCACGCCCAAAGAGGTGGCGCCTGAGCGCGCTCGCTACAGTCGCGAGCACGTCGGTAGCGACTACATCGGCTGGCTCCATTTCCAGACTATCTGGAACGACCTTCTCGCGACGCAGCACGACATGTTCGACTAACTGGCGTTTAGCGAACTCTCGACCTCCGAAGGAACATCGAGTTGTTCCTTTTCGGAGGTCTCCATTGCGGCGGAGACAAAGCACATAGTGCGCCCGCCGAGGAAGCAAGGCCCCCAAGGAGACAACCATGAGTTCCCACAGCCCAGCCGCGTATATGGAAGGTGGCGAGTCATCCGCATTTGCGAAAGCAACCATGCGGCTCGTGCCATTCCTCTTTCTATGCTACTTGGCGGCATATCTGGACCGAATCAATGTTGCATTTGCCAAACTGCAGATGCTCAACGACCTGGGCCTCAACGAGGCCATCTACGGATTCGGAGCAAGTGTGTTCTTCATCGGCTACCTTTTGTTCGAGGTTCCGAGCAATCTGCTGCTTCTGCGCGTCGGCCCACGGCGCTGGATCGCGCGAATCATGGTGACATGGGGCATTATTTCGGCCTGCATGATGTTCGTCAGGACGCCGGTCGAGTTTTATATCATGCGGTTTCTTCTTGGCGTCGCCGAAGCGGGATTCTTTCCGGCGATCGTTCTTTACCTGACGTACTGGTTCCCCTCCTCGAGGCGCTCCAAGGTGACGGCGCTGTTCATGACGGGCATTCCGATGTCAGGTGTCATTGGCGGGCCTCTTTCGGGTTGGCTCATGACCCAGCTCGGCGGCGTACACGGGATAGCGGGATGGCAATGGCTCTTTCTGCTTGAAGGCATACCGACCGTCATCCTCGGTGTCATCGCATTCTTTTATCTCGACGACAAGGTTCAGGACGCAAACTGGCTTAGCGAAAGCCAGAAGGCGGCAATCGAGAGAAAATTGCGGGACGAAGCACCGAAAGACGCGCTGCACTCCGCACTGGATGGCCTGCTGAATCCGAAGATTCTTCTCGTCAGCGGCATCTATTTCTTCTACACGATGGGGCTCTACGGTGTGAGCTTCTGGCTCCCGACGCTGATCAAGTCGAGCGGGGTCTCCGATCCGCTCAACGTCGGTTTGCTCTCGGCTATTCCGTATGCGGCGGGTGCCATTGCCATGATAGTGGTCAGCCAAAGCTCTGACCGCACCGGCGAGCGACGCTGGCACCTGATTGTGCCGGGCCTGGTAGGTGCGTTTGGACTCGCGATGAGCGTCTCATTCGCCCACTCGACTGTTCTCGCAATGATTGGCCTGACGATTGGAACGATGGGCGTGATGACGACGATTTCCCAATTCTGGGTGTTGCCACCGGCCTTCCTGGGGGGTGCCGCCGCAGCGGCCGGCCTCGCGTTGGCAAATTCGGTCGGCAGTATCTCAGGCGTGGTCAGCCCGTCTCTGATTGGGGTAATCAAAAACACAACGGGCTCCGCGGGTGCGGGCGTGCTGGTGCTCTCCGTCAGCCTGTTGGTCGGCGGCGCGATGGTACTTCTCGTTCCACCGACTCTCGTTAACTCCAACTCTAAGTAACTATCGCAGCAGACAAGCCGGCCGGAGCATCGCTGCCGGCCGGCAGCGCTAGAGGCAGGTGCGTTCGCTGTGCTTGATCGGCCTATCGCGTCGGGGAGCACTCAGCTTAGGTGACCGCCTCGCTCATGTGCTGGACCAGATTCTCTCGGGCAAATTCCGTGTGCTGGACGCTGAGTTTTGCCGCAAGCTCTTCATCGCCTTTTGCAATGGCATCTGCAATTGCGGCATGTTCGTCCCAGACCGTCTTGCGCTGGCCGGCAACCTGATGAACCGCGCCCATGACGCGCCGCAGGTGCATCCAATGCAGGCGTGCATTCTCGACAATGAGCGGATTGCCCGAGGCGGCGTAAATGGCGAGGTGGAACGCCATATCGGACTCGATCATTGCCTTTATATCCGAGCCCTTTGATAGCTTCCTGCCGGTCGCGATGAGCGTCTTGTCCAGCTTGATCTGCTTCCTGGCTGCGAGGCGGGCGGCAAGGCTATCGAGCGCGCCGCGTAGTTCGTAGAGGTGGCCGATCCGCTCCGCGTCCAGCGGTGTCACCTGAAGTCCCCGGCCAGGAGCGTCCTCCACCAGTCCATCCTTCTTCAGCAGCCGGAATGCCTGCAGGACCGGCGATCGGGAGACTGCCAGTTGCTCCGCGATTTCCTCCTGGACAATGCGTGTCCCAGGGGCGATGGAGCCCTCGCTGATGGCGTCGAGAAGAACACGGTAGACCTCGTCGACGTAATCTGTACGAGCCTGAAGTTTCAGAAGTTTTGCTGGCATGGCAACGGGTACTGTGGATACAGAATACCGCAAGCTTACCAGCGTGGGAGAAGTGTGCGAAGACGCGCGGGCATGCGCGAAGTCAAATAACCCGAACTCGGGCGGTGCATGATCATCTTGCCAGATGACGAACGGCTCCGGCCGGGATGAAATGGGGCTGGATTGCGGTCCGCGCTCGAATTCCGGCGCGGAACCGCCAGGGCCGGGATGGTGCTGGTATCCGCTACCGTCCGGTTATACCTGACGGAATGAAAGGCTGGCAAACCAGACAGGTATGTCGGATGTGAGGCCGCTCTTGTAGAGGACATCGGCCTCCACAACCTCCACGTCGAATGCGGCTCTCAATGCGTCGTGGCAGCGAGTCGCATCATTGCGTCCTTGTTGCACGAAGACAATAGCGGCAACGGCACAATAACGCTTCGCCTCGGCGATGGCGAAGGCCACGTCGTCACGTAATCGGTGCTCTGCGCAGTGGCTTGCGTCGCGGACCACCATTGAAAGTAGTCCCAGCGATGTCTTCCCAAGCACCCACTCCGCGTGAGGGACGCCGAAAGTGTCCAACTCGGTTGCTACCCGGATGAGACCGGTGAAACCGCTGAATCCGCTCTGGGCCTGCAGGACTTCGCGAGCGGTTTCCGGGATTTCGCCATCCGTCCACTGTGCCAGGGAAGGCGTGGGCCGTTGACTTCGGCCGAAAGAAAATCCGGTCTCGCCGATAAGAAATGGTTCGTCGAGCGTTGCGCTTGCCGAGTGTCTTGTCAGGAAGTCTGGCATGTTCATCGCGTCTCCATCACGTGTCTTTCTTGCGATAAATACAAAGTGTTTGGGAAATTCTGAATTATTTTTGAGTACGGAGCACCGTACTCTGTATCCAAATACTAGAATTGAATGCTTTCGTTGAACATACGTACAAACGCGATGTGGCACTCCCGCTCATGTTTCACGTAAGCCGTCGGCACTCACGGGAATGCGGGCGTTGCGCTCATCCAGGAGGTGGAAGGTCAGCGGGATTTGATTTCAGTGAGGTGGCCGCAGCCGTGAGCAAAGAAACCATAATGGAACAGATTCCTGCCATGCTATCCGCTGGTGAAGAGAGGATGTGGCAGCGAGCGGTGCCGGTTGTGAGGCGCATGAAGCGGATGACGTAGTAACCGGCACTCTGCCACTGAAGTACATCGAGGATGTGCCGCTGCCAGGACATGCGTCACGATTCGACTATGAAAGCTACGACCCTGGCAGGCATCTGCTGTTCATCGCGCATCTGGGGGACAGCGAAGTTGTCGTATTTGACTCGCTCGTGTCGCGCATCGTCGCGCGCATACCCGGAATCTCCACCGTGCACGGTGTTCTTGTCGTGCCTGAACTGTCCCGCGTGTATGCGTCGGCGACCGGCGCGAACGAGGTTGTCGCGATCGACGAGCGCACGCTGAAGATCACCGCCCGAGTGCCCGGCGGCGTCTATCCGGACGGCATGGCGTACGCGCCCGATGCGCGCAGGCTCTACGTTTCAGATGAAACAGGAGAGACCGAGACGGTGATCGATGTTCCGGGCAACCGGCGTGTCGCGACGATTCCGATGGGCGGAGAGGTTGGCAGTTCGCAATTTGATCCGGTTTCGCGACACGTCTTCGTCAACGTGCAAACGCGACGCCAGCTGGTGGAAATCGACCCGGCCACTAATACGATCGTTTCCCGTACCGACCTGCCGGGGGCGAAAGGCAATCATGGGCTGTTGATCATCCCGGAATCGCGACTCGCATTGATTGCCTGTGAGGACAACGATCGCCTGGTGGTGTTCGACATGCGAGGGATGAAGGTTATCGGCGCGTTCGACGTGGGCGGCGATCCGGATGTACTCGCGTTCGATTCCGCATTGCACATGGCGTACGTGGCCGGCGAGGCGGGCGTGGTGTCGATATTCAACGTGGGCACGTCCGGCGTGTCGAAGATCGGCGATGGCAGGGTCGGGCGCGAACGCGCATGTTGTGGCTGTCGATCCGCAGACGCATCGGTCCTGGTTTCCGCTCAAAAGTGTGGACGGCAATCCGGTGCTGAGGATCATGGCTCCGCAGTGAGGCCCCGAACATTCGGCAGGATGGTCGTCGTGATGGGCGGCGGCACTGAACGATCAATGAAATGGGGCGCTCGAAACCTTCAGTCCGGTGCTGAAAGTTTCGGCGTCTCACGCGCCACCTTCGCCTGTCGACGGGTCTTCTCATTGAGGATCTGATGGCGCCGATGGTCCGTCATCTTCTTCCAGCCGCGGATTTCGTCACGGGTTCGATAGCAGCCGACGCAAAGCCCGGTTTTGCCATCGAACGCACAGACTTCGATGCAAGGCGATCTGAATGCCATCGTTCAGGCGGCGGCGCGTGCAGGATTCACTTCTATGGTGAGATGCGACAGTCCCTTGAAGCGCTTGAGCGCCGCGCGGTAGAAGCTTGGGTTACGTTGCGCTTCCCGGGTGGCCACCGATACGATTGCACTCATGTGCCCCGGACCGACGCGCCATACATGGAGGTCGAGCACAGTATCGCCGTTGTCTTCGATGACATGACGGACGTTCTCAGCCATGCGCCTGTCCAGATTCATGTCGAGCAGGATGCCGCCCGTATCGCGCATCAAGCCCCGCGACCAGTTCGCAATCACCAGTGCGCCAATCACGCCCGCGAGCGGGTCCATCCAGACCCAGCCAAACGCACGCGCCAGCAATAGGCCGATGATCGCCAGTACGGAGACCGCAGCGTCGGCAATGACGTGAATGTGGGCCGATCGAATGTTGTGGTCACGGTTCGCGGCCGTCTGCGCGTCGTCGTGATCGTGCCCGTGTTCCTCGAATTCGATCTGATGTTCACCATCGGGCAGACGGACAACGGCCCTGAACGCGTGCGGCTCGGGAATGTCATCCTTCGACTCCAGATAGCCGCCGCAATCGGCAAATGCGAAGGTCTGATGCGCGCCGTTAGGGCGGATCGTCGTAACCGAAACAGTATCGGCGTTCAGTTTCGAGGAAGTCATGTCGGGCGTAATGCGGAAAACGGGTGGAACACCGTCCTCGAAAACCGACAAGGCAAAAACGCCAGCGCTACCGACGATGCGGTGCACCTCTTCCTCATGACCGTGTTCATGGCCGTGCCCATGTCCATGGCTGTGGCCATGATGGTTGCCGCTCAGCAGCCAGACACTCGCGAGATTGACCAGCAGGCCAAGCACGGCGATAGGGATGGCCTGACCGAAGTGGATGGGCACCGGCGAGAGAAAGCGCGATAGGGCTTCGTACGCAATGAGCAGGGCGATCATGGCGAGCACGATGGCGCTGGTGAATCCCGCGAGATCTCCCAGCTTGCCGGTGCCGAATACGAAGCGGGGATCGCCCGCATGCCTGCGGGCGTACGTGTACGCGAGCGCGGCAATCAGCATCGCGCCGGCGTGTGTCGACATGTGCAGGCCGTCCGCGACGAGCGCGAGCGACCCGAAAAGACCGCCACCGACTATCTCGGCCACCATCATCGCGCTGCACAGCGCAATCACCATCCAGGTTCTGCGCTCGTTGTCTTCATGGGCTGCACCCAGAAAGATGTGGTTCTGTCCCGCTCCGAAGGCGGTATCCTCGAACTCGCTCATGCTTCTCTCACTTGAAGTAGCTGTGGACCACTTCGATTAATTGCTCTGTCCCGCTGCCATGCTCGTCAGCCGGTTCTGCATCGACCAGGTGGGTGCGAATGTGGTCCTCAAGCACGACGGCGAGCAGGCCGTTCATGGCGCCGCGACAGCTCGTGACCTGCTGCAGTACCTCCATGCAGCCGCGCTCTTCCTCGAGCGCTCTTTCGATCGCTTCTACCTGCCCCTTGATTCGGCGGATGCGGTTAAGCAGCTTCTGCTTTTCGCGGATCGTATGGCTCATGTCCGTTCTCCCGTTTTCGGGTGGAGTGTAGCATTTATAGGGTAGGGGGGTATACTAAAATTGGGTAGTGCGATCAAGCGGTGTGCTTTTATAGTCGCCGCACTCTTCGGGGAGTAGCCGCTCCGGACGCGATGTCCGGAGGAGCGCGTCAACATACCTGTCGGCTTGATGGCGACATGGCGTGTGCAGCATAAGCCTAGCAAGACCAATGACGCGCATCACCGTCTGGCCGGGTCGCAGGGGGCGTGTCATCGAGTGTTGACTGCGCGGTCCGGTAAAGGCCTGCGAACTGCGCTGGCTATTACAGTCGATTCTTTGTAGGCATCGGAAGACGCATCAGCACATTGTCGGTCCGTGCGTTGCCGTCCTGCGACGCCCACAGTCGCGGTTCGCGGAGATTTGTCGGCTGTCGAAAGCTTGTGGCCCTATATGGCAACTCCGTTGGGCGTCGATGCGTTGAGGGGCCAAGAGAGTGCCATGGCTGACGACGTGGCCGACGCGACCTGGATACGAAGGTCGGTTGTCCAGGAGAAGCCGACGTTCGAACGTCCGGGTGAACGCGTGGGCGAACGTCCTTAGTTGGCCGGTTGCACCTGCTGGGATAGGGCACCCCAAAACTGCCACTGGCAAAGGTCCGATGCTTTCGAATGGCGGCTTCCGGTGCAGAGGGTGAACGCGTACAAGCGGCCATGAAGCGACATTCGTTTCCGCTGCTGATCAGACATTCATGCGTCGCCTTCAATCAGGTTGCGGCCATTCAAATTTGCACAGTGCGAACGCGAACTGTAGATCGGCGAGAGCGCTTATGCCTGTTGTTTCAGCTTTACAAACGCCAGAAGGCCTCGTGTCGACAGACGTCCCAGACCGCGGGGAATGTCCGCAGCAGACCAACGGGTGTAACCGCGCTTCCTGGATTCGGTTCGGTCACATCGTGGCTCCAAAAGGCCACGCCAGATTCGCTCGAACTGAACTTGGGTAGACTATGAAGCTCCGCATTCGAAACGCACCTTCCCGTTCACAAGTTTCACCGGGCACCGGAAGAGCGCGACGATGCCGCGGTTTCGCGGACAAGGCCCGCCCGCGCTTTGGCTTCCTGGCAAAAATTCTGACAGACGGTAATTCGATGAAGGTGCTCATTGTCGAGGACGATCCGGCGATTGCGGCGAATCTGTACGACTACCTCGAAGCGAACGGATTCGAGGTCGATCTCGCCTCCAATGGCCAGACGGGGCTGGAGATGGCCATGGCCGACTCGTGGGACGCGATCCTGCTCGATCTGTCACTGCCGCGCATGGATGGACTGACGCTGTGCCGCAAGCTGCGCGAAGAAGCGCACCGGGATACGCCGGTGCTGATGCTCACCGCAAGGGATGCGCTCGACGACAAGCTCGCCGGCTTCGTGCATGGCGCCGATGACTATCTGGTCAAACCTTTTTCGCTGCGCGAGGTGGGCGCCCGGCTCGGCGCGCTGATCAAGCGCTACTGGGGCGAGGTCGCCACGCAGGAACTTCGCTTCGGCGATGTGCGGCTCGATCTGACGACGCTCACGGTCGAGCGCGGCGGACGGATCGTCAAGTTGCAGCCGAAAGATCTGCAGCTGCTGCGTATCCTGATGCAAGCGCCGGGGCGCGTATTCGGCCGAACCGAGCTCGAAATGGAGGTCTGGGGCGACGAGCTGCCCGACAGCGACACGCTGCGCGCCCACATCTATACCCTGCGCAAGGCATTGACGCGGCAAGGCGAAGCGGAGCTGATCGAAACCGTCCACGGGCTCGGCTACCGGCTCGTCGCGCGTGACACCGATGCGACGTAGCCTCCGCTTCAAGGTCGCGCTGGTGTTCTCGGCGCTCACGATCATCCTGCTCGTCGCGCAGGCGCTGGGCGTCAGGGTGCTTGCGGAAGCGCAGGAAGAGAAGCTCATCGCCGCGTTGATCCGTGATGACGTGGTCAGCGTGCTGCGAAGCTACCAGGCGAATCCGTCGCTGCTGCCGCCGTTCGACGAGCACTTGCAAGGCTATGTCTCGCCGGCGGACAAGTTTCGGCTCAGTCTGCCATCGAGTGTCGCGAGCCTGCCCGCCGGAACGCACGAGATCATCGTCGGGGGCCAGGAGATCCACGTTGCAATCGTCTCTTTCCAGGGCACACGGCTCTACCGCATCTACGACTTCAGCATCTACGAAACGCATTTCAAGGAGGTGATCGACGCGCTCATGGCCGGCACGGGCGTGTTCGCGCTGCTGACGGTCTGGCTTTCGTTCGGCGTTTCAGGAATGCTGGTGCGCCAGGTCGCCAGCCTGGCGCGTCAGGTCAAGGGGCTCCGCCATGAAGGCACCGGCTCGATCGATCCCGGCGGATATGACGAAGCCGAGATCGCCGGACTGGTCGAAGCCTTCAACGACTACCATCGGCGCATGGCCGACATGATCGCGCGCGAGAAGGATTTCACCGGCAACGTCAGCCACGAGCTGCGCACGCCGCTTACCGCGGTCAAGACCAGCTGCGAGTTGCTCGAACAGGACCCCGCCATCGGCGGTAAGTCGCGCGCCCGGCTTGCGCAGATCAACCGCGCGGCGGACGGCATGCACGAGCTCGTCAATGCGCTGCTGATGCTCGCCCGCGACGATTCCACCCAGCGCATCGAGCCGGTCGAACTCGCGCACATGATCGGGACCATGCTGACGCCGTTTGCGGATCGCTTTGTGAGCAGCGGCGTGTATACGATAAACGACGTCGACAGCCGCATTCAGGTCAATGCAAACCCTTCCGCTCTGGCGATCGTACTGTCGAACCTGATCGACAATGCCGGGCGCTACACCGATCGGGGGTGCATACGCTTTTCGTACGCGGACGGCTGGCTACACATCGAAGACACCGGCGCGGGCATTTCCGAAGAAGCGTTGCCGCACGTCTTCGACCGGTTCTACCGTGCCGCGCAGGGGCAGACTGAACCGCAGGGTTTCGGGATTGGCCTGTCGATCGTCAAGAAGATCTGCGACCGCTACGGCTGGGCGATCCAGCTCGAAAGCGCGGAGCGCCAGGGCACTCGCGTGTCGCTGAGCCTGCCCCTGGCGGGCCTCGAAGGCTGATCCGCCACCCTGTTGACGAAAATTTCACAACCGGTTGCGTAGCATCCGGGTCTGAAGCTGCCCAAAGCACACGGCGGCAAGACCCATGGATGCAGGAATGCGCCGAGCAATACTCATTGTCCTAACACTGCTGGCCGGCTGTGCGACCTATCACGCACAGCCGATCGCGCCCGCCCAACTGGCCCGCCAGTTCGAGCAACGCTCGCTCGCGAGCGATGACCTGCGCGCATTTCTTGCGAAGGCGCTCGGTCACGAGATCCAGCCGTGGCCCGTCGCCCGCTGGAACCGGCAGATGCTCACGCTGGCGGCCTGGCACTACAGTCCGGCGCTCGACGTCGCGCGCGCCCAATGGGGCACCGCGAAAGCCGGCGTGCAGGTCGCCGATGCCATTCCGAACCCGGTACTGCAGTTGCCGTTCCAGTTCGCGACACCCAATCCCGGACCGGGGGCGCCGTTCATCTGGGGTCCCGCCCTCGACATTCCGATCGAGACCGCGGGAAAACGCGGTTACCGAGTCGATCAGGCCTCGCATCTGTCGGAATCCGCGCGTCTGACGATCGGCAACGAAGCGTGGAAAGTCCGTGGCCAGGTCCGCGATGCGCTGCTCGCGCTGTATGCCGCGCGCGTACGCGCTGAATTCCTGTCGCGCAAGGCACAGGCGCTGGAGCAGGTCGTCCGGATGGTCGGAAAGCGACGCTCGGTCGGCGAGAACTCGGGACCGGACGTCGACGCAGTCGTCCTCGTGGCGACGCAGGCTCAGGCTGATTTGGCCGCGGCCCAAAGCGCCCGGCAGGATGCGCTCGCGCAGTTGGCGTCGGCGATCGGGGTGCCGGTGTCCGCGCTCGACGGCGTCCAGTTCGACCTCGACGAGTTGGGTACCGCGCCGGCCGCTCCGCCGGCCGCTGAAGCACGGCGCGACGCCATTTTTCATCGCGCCGATCTCCTGGCGTCGCTCGCTGACTATGCTGCCGCCGAATCGGCGCTGCAACTCGAAGTGGCCAGGCAGTATCCCGACATTCACCTCGGCCCCGGCTACACGTACGACACCGGCACGCACAAGATCGGCTTCGGGATTGCCGGCATCACCTTGCCGATTTTCGACCAGAACCAGGGGAACATCGCGCAGGCCGAGGCCAAGCGCAAGGAAGCGGCGGCCCGTACGGCCGCCCTGCAGGACGCGATCCTCGGCGATCTGGATCATGCCCTCGCGCGCTATCGGGCGAGCCTTGACGCGGTGCAGCTCTCCGCCCGGCACCTCACGACCGCGCGACATCAGCTCGACAGTCAGGCGGCGGGCTTTGCCGCCGGCGACACCGACCGTCTGACGCTCACGCAGGCGAAAGCCGACTACGAGGCGAACGAGATGACGCACCTGGATGCCGTCGTCGCCGCGCGACAGGCGGCCGACGCGCTCGAGGATGCCATGCAGCGGCCCCTCGAACCCGAGCCGGCGAGCGAATCTCTGACCGAACAGGAATCACGGCGATGAAATACCGGTTGCTCTTCTTCGGCGTCGTCACCATCGCGCTGGCCGTCGGCGCGGGCTGGTACATCCATGCGGCGCTTGGCGCCCAGCCAGCGGCAACGCCTGCGACTGCGCAGGCGGCGCCCCAGCCGGATGTTCAGACCGTCAACGGCGAAACCGTGGTGACCGTCAGCCCCGAGGTTCAACGCGCGAGCCACATCGAGGTTGCGCCGCTCGCGCTCGCCACGGTGCAGCCGGACAGCACCGCATGGGCAACGGTGGTCGATCTGCAGCCGCTCTTCGATCTGCGCAACCGGCTGGCCGCCGCACGCGCTGATCTCGATGCGCTCACCGCCCAAGCCGGCAATTCCCATACGCAGTATGAACGCAGCAACGTGCTGTTCGAGGACGACCGCAACGTCTCCCAGAAAAGCCTGCAGGATGCGCGCACAGCGATGCAGGCGGATCAGGCGAAGCTGAAATCAGCCAGGGCGGCAGTCAGCGGGCTGGAAGCAACGATGCGCGAGCAATTCGGTGATGCGCTCACGCGCGCGTCGACAGACGCTTCGTCGGCGCTGTTCCAGCGGCTGCTGTCGGGCAGCACGGCCGTGCTGCGTGTGACGCTGCCCGCGGGATTCAAGGGCGCGGCGCCGGAACGTATCACGGTCGACACGCCGAACGGACAGGCGCTCGCTGCAACGAAGCTTTCCGCATCGCCGCTCGCCGACCCGTCGGTGCAGGGCATTCCGTGGTTTTACGCGGTGGACCGCGCACTGCCCGTCGGCACCCGCACGAGCGCGCACGTCCCGACTTCAGCGGCCGCCTCGCAGCGGCTCGTCGTGCCCAATGCAGCCGTCATCTGGTACGGCGGGCAGCCATGGGCCTACGTGCAGACGGCACAGGATCACTTCGCGCGGCGCTATGTGCCGGCAGGCGACGAGAGCGATCAGGGCTTTCTCGTGAACGCCGGGTTTCATGCCGGGGACCGCGTCGTCACTCAAGGCGCCCAACTGCTGCTTTCCGAGGAACAGAAGCCTCGCGGCATCAGGACGGCCTGCAAGGACCCGCCCGAGTGCGACGACTGATCCGTCATCTCGCCTGGCACGATACGAACCCACCGACTGCTCATGCTTAACGCAATTATCCGGTTCTCGCTGCGCTTTCGCGGCGTGATCTATGCGCTGGCCGTTATCATGGCCGGCTACGGTCTCTATTCGCTCACCCGCGCGAAGCTCGATGTGTTTCCGGAGTTTGCTCCGCCCATGAGCATTGTGCAGACCGAGGCGCCCGGCCTCACCAGCGAGCAAGTCGAGACGCTCGTGACGCAGCCGATCGAGAACGGCCTCGGCGGTATGGTCGGACTGCAGTCGATGCGCTCCAGATCGATGCAGGGCCTGTCCGCCATTACGCTCGTATTCGACGACCATGCGAACGTGATGCAGATCCGCCAGCTGGTCTCCGAGCGGGTGAGCGCGCTCGCGGCGAGCCTGCCTGCGGGCGTCATGCCGCCGAAGCTGCTGCCGCTCACCACCACGACCAGCGTGGTACGCACGATTGGACTCACCTCGAAGAAGCATTCCCTGATGGGGCTGTACGACATCGCGCAGTGGACCATCAGGCCGCAGTTGCTCAGCGTGCCAGGCGTGGCGGACGCCATCGTCTTCGGCGGACAGACGCGTCAGCTTCAGATTCAGGTTGATTCCGCCAAGCTGATGCGCTACGGCCTCACGATGCAGGACGTATTGGCCGCGGCGCGCGTATCGACCGGCGTGCGCGGCGCGGGCTTCATCGAGAACGATAACCAGCGCATCGCCGTCAACGCCGACGGCCAGATCACGACACCCGACAAGCTCGCCGCGATCGTCCTGCACTGGAGCAATGGCGCCGCCGTTCGACTCGGCGATGTCGCAACGGTGAACTGGGGTGCGGCGCCCGCGATGGGCGCGGCCTCGATCATGGGGCAGCCCGGCGTGATGCTGGTGCTGGAGAGTCAGTACGGCACCAACACGATGGCGGTGACGAAGCACATCGAGAAAACCCTGTCGGCGCTGCAGCCGGTGCTCCAGAAAGAGGGGGTGGACGTGAACGCCGATGTGTTCCGGCCGGCGAACTTCATCGATGCATCGATCAGTCATCTGCGCGCGGCGCTGTTCGTCGGCGCGGCGCTGGTGATTGCCGTCCTTTTCCTGTTTCTCCTCAACGTACGCACCGCGGTGATCTCCGCGGTGGCTATTCCGCTTTCGCTGCTCGTTGCCATCATCGTGCTGACCTCGTTCGGCGTGAGCCTGAACACCATGACGCTCGGCGGTCTTGCGATTGCGCTGGGCGAGGTCGTCGATGACGCGATCATCGATGTGGAAAACATCTACCGCCGCTTGCGGGAGAACCGCGGCTTGCCGAAGCCGCTGCCCGCGTTTCGCGTGGTGTTGCGTGCGTCGCTCGAAGTCCGCAGCGCCGTGGTGTTCGCCACCTTCATCGTGATGCTGATCTTTCTGCCCGTGCTGACGCTTTCAGGCGTCGCCGGCAAGCTGTTCGCGCCGCTCGGCATCGCCTATATCCTCGCCGTGCTCGCGTCACTCTGCGTGGCGCTGACGCTCACGCCCGCGATGGCGCTCGCGCTGCTGGTGCGCGGCCCATTGCCGGAACGCGAACCACGGCTGATCGCGCGCATGAAGGCCGGGTACGTGGCAATGCTGGTGAAAGTGGAGCAGCGCGTGAAAACGGTCATGGTCGTCGTCGCACTGATGTGCGTCGCGGCGCTTGCTTCGGTGCC
The DNA here is from genome assembly GCF_017105025.1 of Paraburkholderia sp. Ac-20336. Classification (NCBI taxonomy): domain Bacteria; kingdom Pseudomonadati; phylum Pseudomonadota; class Betaproteobacteria; order Burkholderiales; family Burkholderiaceae; genus Paraburkholderia; species Paraburkholderia sp. Ac-20336. Next base: position 21,181 of record NZ_JAAGPS010000070.1, read on the forward strand.
GTTCATGAGCGGCAACTTCATTCCGGAACTGCGCGAGGGCCACTTCATCGTCCATATGGGCCTGGCTCCCGGCACGTCGCTCGCCGAGTCGATGCGTATCGGCACGCAGGTTTCGCATGCGCTGATGGAGGTCCCGGGCGTTCGCCTGGTCGCTCAACGCGCGGGTCGCGCCAACGAGGTTGTCGATCCTGTGGGTGTGCAGCTCTCCGAGTTCGAGGTCGATCTGAAGCCGATGAGCGCATCGGACCAGAGCTGGGCGCTCTATCGCATCAATCAGGCACTGGCGCGCTTCCCCGGGCTCACCACGTCCGTCAACACGTTTCTGGTCGAACGCATCGACGAGACGATTTCAGGTGTGACCGCCCCGGTCGTGGTCAACGTGTTCGGCGACGATCTGGATGTGATCGATCGCAAGGCCCAGGAGATCGCACGCGTGCTCGGGTCGGTTCGGGGCGCGGCAAGCGTGCGGGTGGAATCGCCGCCCGGGATTCCGGAACTGGATGTGAAGCTCAAGCTCGATCAGTTGAACCGCTACGGTTTCAGGCCGGTGGAGGTGCTCGACGCGATCCAGTCCGCGTATCAGGGCACGACGGTCTCACAGATCTATCGCGGTAGCCGCACATACGACGTGGTTGCGGTGCTGGCATCTCAGGATCGAGCGACACTGGACAGTGTCGGGGCGCTGATGATGCGCAATCCGGACGGACTCGCCGTGCCGCTGCGCGATCTCGCGACGATTCGCCAGGTCTCGGGCCGCTATCAGATCACCCACGACGGTGGGCGGCGCATGCAGACGGTGTCGGTCAATCTCGGCAGTCGGCGCGTGAGCGATTTCGTCTGGGACGCACAGGCGCGCATCCGCCATGAAGTCAGCATGCCGCCTGGCACGTACGCGGTATTCGCGGGCGAAAGCGAAGCGCGCGCCCAGTCGCAGCATGACTTGCTGGTCTACGGCGCGATGTCGCTCGTCGGCATTGCGCTGCTGCTGTTCCTGGCTCTCAAGAGCCGCAGGGGCGTGCTGCTGGTCATGGCCAACCTGCCTTTTGCGCTTGTCGGGGGCGTGCTGGGTGTGGTGTCGACGGGCGCGAACCTGTCGCTCGGCAGCATGGTGGGGTTCGTTACACTGTTCGGCATTTCCCTGCGCAACTCGATCATGCTGATCAGCCACTACGCTCACCTCGTACAGGTGGAAGGACAGCCATGGAACCCCGGTACCGCCGTTCGCGGCGCGTCCGAGCGTCTTGTCCCGATCCTGATGACCGCGCTCGTCACCGCGCTGGCGCTGCTGCCGCTCGCCGTGACGAGCGGCGCGGCCGGCAACGAGATCGAGGGGCCGATGGCGATCGTGATCCTCGGCGGGCTGATTACCTCTACCGCGCTGAATCTGATCGTGCTGCCGACGCTGGCATTGCGCTACGGACGTTTCGAGCGCGATGAACTTGCTGAGCCGGCCGCCGTCGGCGGCGCGATCGCGGAGCGGTGATGTCCATCCATACCTTGCTGATGTCGCTCAAAGCAACCAGGGGAACTGGTCCTGTCGTTTAACCTACCAGCGGCGCAATTCGTGGCGAGGTCTACGGTGTACAGAGGCGTTTCAGCATGGTTGCTGGACAACTATCTCTCTGACGCGCTGCGGGATGAGGGCATGGCGTTTGAAGTAGGTTAGGTCAGTTGGTCGTTTAGCAGGCTAAGGACAAATCGCGCTCTCGAAGCTTTCACCGAGCGAAGGTTGAAGAAGCCGATAAGAACGGCGAATATCGATCTCTGCGCGCCCACGCTGCAGTATACGAGCGCAGACCAGAGAATCAGTGCGTAGCGAATTGCTTTCGTCGACCCGGGGGATCAGTCTCTCTGATTGTGGTCTTGGCACCGGCTGGCTTTGTCAGGACCGCGTTGGAAAATGCCTGACGGTATCGGATGCGGTGTCGTCACCACCGATCGTGTCGAGGTGCGCCATCTTCGCGATTTTTTGAGCAAAGTTGGCACTGATTCTCCATTGCAGTCCGTAGAGAGGCGGTACGTGCCGGCAGTATTCTTCGGTATCGGCGACGGTATCGTGGCAATGTGAACCGGCGGAACGGCCGCCCATACAAGGGGCCCGCCCGCCTGTTGACAATCGAGTGGGGTGTGCCAAGAACGCGAGCATCAGATGACCGATGTTTGCGGTGCTTTACCGAAGATGAAGGAAGGCCCTTCGGAGTCGGCCTGCAGGGGCAGGCTCCAAACCACCACGAGCTGCGCGGGTAAAGAGTCCGCGTGGTGAGCGTCGATGGAAAAGGCAGAGTTCGACTCTGTCAGGTAAGGATCGAAGAGACGAACGTGAGTGAACCGCTGAAGACGTGTCGAAATTGTCCCAGAAGATGTCGAAACCGGAGAGCCCACTTGCTCCGGGACAAGATCGGGCGATGCCTGCTGACGGCCCGATCGGCATCCGGCACATAGGCGGCGTGACTTTGATTCAGGCTTTGGTAAGGAACTTGGGAACCTGTCGCCCCGATGTGAAGGGAGAAATCCAAGTGGAAAGACTCCTCAAGGATGAGAGTACCGATGCGGGGCACGGGGGCGGAGACGCTCGTAGTAGGGACGAAGGTTCTGTAATGGGACCGGACCGAAGGGGCGTCATCGTCTGGCTTTATGCTGTGGGCAACTCGCGAGGGGAGGACCTGCATGGATAAAGCAAAGCCGTTTAGTATTTCCAAACGTGAGGTGTGGGAAGCATACCAACAGGTGAAGGCCAACCGCGGGGCGGCGGGCGTGGATGAACAGACGATGCAGGAGTTTGACGCAGATCTGAAGAACAATCTGTATCGAATCTGGAATCGGATGTCGTCTGGCAGCTACATGCCGCCACCGGTACTGCGGGTTGACATACCGAAGGCTGGGGGTGCGGGCACGAGGCCATTGGGTATACCAACAATCTCGGACCGCATCGCGCAGACGGTGGTCAAGCGATATCTGGAACTGCTCGTGGAGCCGGTGTTTCACGACGATTCATACGGATATCGTCCTAGGCGTTCCGCGCATCGGGCGCTTGACGTAGCCCGGCAGCGATGTTGGGACTACGCCTGGGCGCTGGACCTCGACATCAAGAATTTCTTCGGCAGTATCGATTGGGAACTCATGATGCGAGCGGTGCGTCGCCATACGGATTGCACATGGGTGCTGCTATATATTGAGCGCTGGCTCAAGGCACCCGTGCAAATGCCGAACGGGACCGTGATGCAACCGGACAAAGGCACACCGCAAGGTGGAGTCGTCAGTCCGGTGCTGGCCAATCTGTTTCTCCATTATGCTCTCGACCGCTGGATGCAAAAGCATCACCCCGATGTGCCATTCGAGCGTTACGCGGACGATGCCATCTATCACTGCAAGAGCGAAGAGCAAGCTCGGCTGCTCCGGCAGAAATTGGAGGTGCGGCTCGCGAAGTGCAAGTTGGCCTTGCATCCAGAGAAAACCAAGATCGTGTACTGCAAGCAGGCCAATCGGCCTGTGGACTATCCAACCTGCCAGTTCGACTTCCTGGGCTATACGTTCAGACCGCGAAGTGTCATGAACCGGACGGGCAAGCTGTCTGTCGGGTTCACTCCGGCCGTGAGCAACAAGGCAGCCAAGGCGATGCGTCAGGAATTGCGACGCCAATGGCTGTGGCGTCGCTCTGATCTGGAGCTCCATGACCTGGCCGATTACACTCGTCCGATTCTGCGAGGCTGGATTCAGTATTACGGGCGGTTCTCACGATCGGTCCTCGCGCAGGTGCTGCGATATGTCGATGCGGCACTAGTGCGTTGGGCACGGCGGAAATACAAGTCTCTCTCCAGGCGTCCGGCGCGAGCCTGGGCGTGGTTGTCGGGGATCAGGTGCCGGCAACCCGGGTTGTTTGCCCACTGGAGCATCGAGGCTGCGGTTGGACGATAGGAGCCGGATGAATCGAGAGATTCACGTCCGGATCTGTGAGAGCGTGAGGGTGCGATTCCCTTGCGCTACTCGACCTTCTACGACCTTTGCTGGCTTACACACGTGCATGGCCTAAGGACTTTGATCGATCACATGATCGATCACACGAGCTGATGCAGGGATGGTGTTGCAGCATTCGTGTGTCACACGTAAACTCACACGGGTCATTTCGGTGCGGCCTTGGTGACCGCACCGATGATCTTCGACACGGCATCGCTCATGTTCTTGGCGGTGTCGGTCAGTTTGGTCTTCGCCGTCCCGTAACGGCGTGGTAGGGGGACTTTAGCTCATGGGGCGGGGCAGTGTTTCGGGGTGTGGGCGAACGCCATGATCGTGGGCGCGTCAACTACCTGGGCCGGCGCCTCGTTGGCGAGCCGAATGCTCTCCCTCAAGCCGATAACGCGTCAATGAGATCAAGATCGGTGTCGTCGCAATCTGTCTCTGTTGTGGACTCGGCAAGCTCCCCCTTTAATTGTCGGCAGTCTTCGATGAATGTTGCCCATCGTTCCAAGGCAAGGCGTCGTTCACCGTAGTATGTGTATTGATCGTAGATTCCTTCGACGCCGGGGAGCTTGTGATTCAGGCACATCTCAGAGACGTCGCGGCTGATTCTTAGCTTCCGCATATGGGACTTCATGGTCGACCGAAGATCATGCTGTGTAAATCGACGTATCAAAGGTTTGTGGTTGTCGATCCAGTTATCTATGGCTTACCTTGGCGCTTGTGCTGCATCTGAGTTGGGTGGAGATTTGCGTGGTGGAATGGTGTCGCAGTAGACGGCCCAATCTTGCATCAATGAAGTGCGCTTGAGAAATTGATCGCCGCGTGCATAGGCCGCTTCGGCCTTGTCCGGTAGCTTATGCGAGAGCGCGGCTTCAATTACCTCACGCGGATGATGCGTTGTCTCTCCTGCCCAGTCCCGGAAGGAGGAACGAAATCCATGGACGGTAGCGTACGTCGGCAGAATGTCCATCCGTTTCAAAACGGCACTCATTGCTGCACTTGAAAGTGGTTTGGCAGGCTTCCCTCCTGGAATAACATAACGTCGTCCGCATTGACGCGCGTCTTCTACGAAGGGCGTGATGATTTCGATAGCTCGGGCCGGGAGAGGTATGCGGTGTTCCTTCTCTTTTTTCATCCGTCCTTCCGGAATTGTCCATAACGAAGCGGTTAGATCGAATTCGTTCGCCTCAGCAAAAATCAGCTCCCCGGTTCGCCCTGCTGTGAGGATGAGGAATTCGAGTGCTCGCGCGCCATCGCCCGCCTGTTTTCGCAGGTTTGCGATGAATGTACCGATTTCTGGATAGGGAAGCGCGGGGTGATGTTCGACTTTCTGCACCTTTGACCGCTTGGGAAGCAGTTTGTCCAGATGGCCTTTCCACCTGGCAGGGTTTTCGCCTTTCCTATACTTATGCACGGCGGCCCAGTCGAGAATGAGTTCGATGCGGTTGCGCACGCGAGCGGCGGTCTCGGTTTTGCTACCCCAGATGGGAGTGAGTGCCTTCATCACCAAATCTGTATCAATCAGGTCGACGGTGAGTCTACCGAAGAACGGTGATGCATAAGTTTTGAGGGTGTTTGTCCACTGATCTGCATGCTTGGCGTTCTTCCAGCCGGGGCGGTGAGTCTTGATATATGCCTCAGCGCATTCGTCAAAAGTTTTTCTCTTGGCCCTGGCGTTTCGCGCTTCAAGTTGGGCGGCGCGACGAGTATCGATAGGATCGGCGCCATCGATCAATGACTTGCGGCACTCGAGGGCGCGTGTCCGAGCCTCGGCCAGACTGATGGTGTGGAGAGGGCCAAGCCCCATGAATCTGGCCTGACCATCCCGCATGTACCGGAACACCCATGATTTGACGCCAGCTGTCGTAACCTGAAGATAGAGTCCGCCCCCGTCGCTGTAATACCCTTTTTGAGTGGTATGAGCAACCCGAACTGCGTTCAATTTGTGAAGTTGCCGACTCATGTCTTGCCTCATTTCGACCCACAAAACGACCATCAAAATTTTAGGCGAACGAGCCGGAATTTGCCAGCACTTGATGGACTTGAATTTCGAGCAAAGCCTTATGGCAGCTGGGTTTATCGGTATCCGTCGGTATGCGGTGGAACATCCGATCACGGCCTCCGTCTCCGCCAGAAATGGCGGCGAAACCCCGTAAGTTTTAGGACTTACGGGGTTTTTGTTTTCTGGCCTTCATTTTTACCCATAGATGGTCTGGGCTTGCCTGTCCTCATCGACAACGGCTTTCACTGGCGAAGCGGCTCAATCATGGATCGAGTCAGGCGCGAGCGCAGTGGACCGTCTCCTTGCCTGATAGCAATGCGATGGGACTTCCTCACTGTGTGCCATTGCGCGATACCGCCTGCGAGCTCGTGAAGAAGGCGATGCAGACAGCAAAGTACGGCTATCTTTTTCCGGGCGACAAAAAAGGGCGTTCCGCTATCGAATGTGGCGATGCTGGAGTTGCTTGATGGTATGGGTTATGCCGACATCACGGTCCACGGTTTTCGCTCCACGTTTCAGGATTGGGCCGAGGAATATGGTGAGTATCCGGAGGTACTTGCCGACAAGGCGATCGCTCACAAGACGCTAACAAGGCGCGGTGTGCATACCAGAGAGGAGACATGCATCTTTGCCGACGCAAATAGATCATCGATCCGGAGCGTATGGGTAGCCGCTTCGTGACTTCGTAACAGACTGGGCACAATCGGCCAGCAGACGACCTTCGCGGGCACCGAGGTTCGGACATCCAGACGTCCGTTGCGTCCTGAAGGCGGCCGTCTAAATCGCGAGTACAGCCCGAGTGCTCCCCGATGGATGGCTGGCAAGCAATGCAGCGCAGCGCTCCCGCAAGAAAGCATGCAACGCGTCAATCGCCGGCGACAGTTGCGCACGGTGTGCACAAATCAGGTGTAGGGGCGCCGGCTCGCAATACTCCGGGGGAAATAGCTGCACCAGTCGACCTGCCTTCAGATCGTCGATGAGGTCTAGCCGCGACTTGTAGACAAGACCTTCCCCAGCTACCGCCCAGCGACGGACTGCATCGGCATCGTCGCTGATGCGATTGCCTGTGACGGCCACGGTGCGCTCGCCGCCAGGCGGGGTAAAGCGCCAGCGTTCATGTATCTGCTCGCTCCAGACGTACCGAAGGCAGTTGTGTCGCCGCAGATCCTCAATTTTGGCCGGTGCGCCATGCCGTTCGAGGTATGACGGCGCGGCACACAATGCGCGTCGATTGTCGTCGACCAGTTTCATGGCCAGAAGAGACGAATCCGGCAGCGCTCCGTAGCGCACGACTGCGTCCAGCGGCTGGCGGATCAGGTCGGCCGCACGGTCGCTTATTTTCACGTGCAGCGATATACCAGGGTGCCGGTGCTGAAATTCATCCAGCCACGGTAACAGCAGGTTTCGACCAAAGTCAGACGGCGCGGACAGCCGCAGCGGCCCGGACAGCGCCCCCCGGCCGTTGGCGAGAGCCTGCTGGCCTTGCTCCAGCGCGCCAATCATGACGCGCGCATGCGGCAGGTAACGCTCCCCGGCCTCCGAGAGTTGCATGCTGCGCGTGGACCGTGTGAACAGGCGCGTGTCCAATGCCTTTTCGAGCCGCTGAACTGACGCACTCGCATGGGCGGGCGCGATATTCAGCTGGCGTGCCGCCTCAGAGAAGCTGCCGTAATCCACCGTGTGCACGAAGATCTGAACGTCATCGAGTCGAATCATTTTCATTGAAATGCCGAAATTGTTTGGGCTCGGCGGGTATTTATCTGTATATCGGCGAAAGATAACATGGTCTCAATCATCCTTGGAGACCACGTTTATGAAAGCCATCGGCTTCTATCAGAACCATCCCATCAGCCACCCGCAGGCGCTGCAGGATATCGAGCTACCGACGCCGGAACTGCGCGACTACGATCTGCTGGTCGAAGTGAAGGCGGTATCGGTCAACCCGGTCGATACCAAAATCCGGCGCGGCGGAGATATTCCGGAAGGCGGTGCGCGCATCGCCGGCTGGGACGCGGCGGGAATCGTCCGCGCGACCGGTCCGCTGGTCACCCGCTTCAAGACAGGCGACCGTGTCTGGTACGCGGGTGACATCAAGCGGCCCGGCAGCAACAGCGAACTGCACGCCGTAGACGAACGCATCGTCGGACCCATGCCGACCTCACTGGACTTCGCCGCGTCCGCGTCGTTGCCGCTGACGACCATCACTGCGTGGGAGCTGCTGTTCGACCGTCTGCGTGTTCAGACCGCGGACCCGACCGACAACAACGTGCTGCTCGTCATTGGAGCGGCGGGCGGCGTCGGCTCGATTCTGACCCAACTGGCGCGCGAGTTGACCGGCATGACCGTCATCGGCACGGCCTCGCGGCCCGAAACCCGCGAGTGGGTGCTGGCCCATGGCGCACATTACGTCCTCGATCATCATCAGGACTGGGCACCCCAATTGGCCGCCCTCGGCATCGAGCACGTTAGCCACGTCGCCGGGCTGAACAACAGCGCCGCCTATGTACCGCAAATTGCCGCCGTGCTGCGCCCGGAAGGCCAGTTTGCACTCATCGACGACCCGGCGGGTCTGGACATCGGGCCGTTCAAGGGGAAATCCATCTCGATTCACTGGGAGCTGATGTTCACCCGCGCGATGTTCACCACCGACACCCTCGCACGGCAACACGCCTTGCTGCGCCGCGCGGCGGAGCTGGTCGATCTGGGCCGCCTCAAGCACACGCTGACCCGACGCATTGACGGCATCAACGCTGCAGGTCTGATCGAGGCGCATGCGCTGGTCGAGGCGGGCAACATGATCGGCAAGGTCGTCGTCGCCAATCGCTGAACCCTTCTGACAACGAGCATAAACATGACATCGCAAATCATCAGCACGACAACGATCAGCCTGGAAGCTGCGCAGGCATTACTGGCAGAAGCGCGACGCGCCTGCGCCGCGCGCGGGTTTGCCGCGACAATCGCCGTGACCGATGCCGGAGGTCACCTGCGCGCTTTCGAGCGCGCGGATACCGCCCCGTTCCTTACCGTCGACGTTGCTATCGACAAGGCATGGACGGCCGCGTCGTTCGGTATGGCCACGCACCAATGGAATCAGTACATGGCCGAGCCCACCGTTGCCCCGCTGGCGCACCATCCGCGCCTGACGCCGGTCGGCGGTGGCGTACCGATCTTCCACGAAGGGCGTCTGGTGGGGGGCATCGGTGTTTCTGGCGGAACATCGGTTCAAGACCACGAGGCAGCTGAGGAAGCGCTGCGTCACGCAGGGTTTGAGCAATAAGCCTGGAGTGTTGAGCGATCGCCTTGCCGTCAATCGACAAACGTCCACAAAAGCGGAACGGTTGCTCGTGAGGGACCGGCCTGGACGGCCGGATCATGCCGATAACTGCCGTTGAAGATCTGGCGGCTCGAACGGCGGCTCAGGGGCGCGAAGACCCATTCATTGACAGTGAGAAGTGCCATTCGCCGACGCTGGTTTGCGAATGGCAGCAAACCAATCTGCAGCCGACGCACCATTCCTGTCGCCGAACATCGGCTATGGCCGAGTTTGAGATATTCGCCATCCTAAGCGTATGTCCGTTGTATCCCGGACCCGGACGTTGCAGCATTTGCGGTTCCAGGCAACGGCCCACGGATCTCGAGAACAGCGAACGGCCTATGCTCTGCGATCCGGTCAATGATTCAGTTCTTCCAGACGCATGCCATTGGTGCGCGGACCGAATAGTCCAATCGACAGCGCGACCACCAGCATGCAACCCGTGATGCCCGCGAATACGCCCACCACGCCAAAATCGCGCAGCAGCGCCGCGATAAAGAAGCCCGAGAACATGGCACCGATGCGGCTCGCCGAGTAGACGAGCCCGTTTGCGCGGCAGCGGATCGCCGTCGGAAACAGCTCGGCCTGGTAGGCGTGGTAGCACACCGAGATCGTCTGTCCTGCGAAGCTGATCAACACGCCCAGCGCGATCAGCAACGGCACCTCGCGCGTCTGCGCGAACGCGATTCCGCACGCGATCACGACCAGCGCGCCGCCGACGATCAGCCACTTTCGCTGGATGCGATCGGCGTAGAGCATCGACAGCAGTGGCCCGAGCGGCAACGCGAACGCAATGATGAACGAATAGAGCAGACTCTTCGTGACCGTGATGCCCTGACCGATCAGCAGCGTCGGCACCCAGTTCGCGAAGCCGTAATAGCCGATCGCCTGACAGAGGTTGAACACGACGAGCATCAGAAAACGCGATCGATACGGCGGCTGCAGCAGTTCGGCGAACGACGCGCGGCGATGCCCGGGCTGCTCGACGACGGGCAGCGGCGGCGGCAACGGTTTGCGCGACTGCTGCGTCACGATCGTCTCGATCCGCGCGACAATCTTTTCGGCGCGTTGCGGCTGTCCATGCGAGGCGAGCCAGCGCGGACTTTCCGGCACCGTGCGCCGGATGAACCACACGACGAGCGCGCCCGCCGATCCCGCCAGCACGACGATCCGCCAGCCGTCGATGCCGGACAGGGTGGTCGGTACGAGCCAGTACGACAGGATCGCGGCCATCGGCGCGGCGGTGAACATCACCATCTGGTTGAACGCCATCGCGCGGCCTCGCATATGTTGCGGCACGAGTTCGGTCACGTAACTGTCGATCGTGATGATCTCGACGCCGACGCCGATACCGGTCACGAAGCGCCAGAACAGCATCGCTTCGGGCGAGGTCTGGAAGGCCATGATCGCCGAGCCGATCGAATACCAGAGTAGCGAGACGGTAAACACGCTGCGCCGGCCGAAGCGGTCCGGCAGCCAGCCGAAGCAGAACGTGCCGACGAAGAGTCCGGAGAAGGTCGCGGCGATGAAGCCCGCGATGCCGTTCCAGCCGAACAGTGTGTGCGTGGTGGTCGCGAGCACGCCGCTTTTCGCCATGCCGGGCGCGATGTAGCCGATGAAGATCAGATCGTAGATCTCGAAGAAGCCGCCGAGCGAGATCAGTAGTACGAGCATCCACAGATGCCGCGTGACCGGCAGGCGATCCATGCGCGCCGAGATTTCCGCGCCGGGCTGAACGCCGACGCGAACGGCCGGCGGAACGTGCGGGATGGCGCCCGCGGGAACGGTCTGCTGCATGGTGTCTCCTGATGTTATAAGCGATGGCATGTCTGACGAATGCATCACGGATGCGCCTATGCGCTCGCGCGCGCCTTCAGCCGCGACAGAATCTCCTGCGTGTGTTCGCCGACTCGCGCGAGCGCCTGACGCACGCCCGGCCGGCGGCCACCTAGCGTGATCGGCAGCAGCACGACGTCGGTGGTGCCGCCATCGTCGGTTTGCATCGGCACGAGACCGCCGCTCGCCTTCAGATGCGGATCGTCCATCAACTGGTCGGGACGCACGATCGGCGCGTACGGAATGCCGGCCGCTTCAAGCTTCGGCGCAAGCTCGTCGACGCGGTGATCCTTCAGGATCGCGCCGAGACAGGCGAGCAGTTCGGGACGCACGGCCACGCGCAATGCGTTGTCGGCGAAGCGCGGTTCCTGCGCGAGTTGCGGGCATTGCAGCACGTCGCACAGCGTGACGAACTGCTTGTCGCTGACCGCGCCGATAAACAGCTGCTCACCGTGCGCCAGCGTGAACACGTCGTAGACGCTCCACGCCGACACGCGCGACGGCATTGGCGGCGGCGGCTCGCCGGTCATCGCGAACTGCTGCATGTGCTGCGACGACAGAAACACGCAGTTCTCGAACAGCGCGCTCTGCACTTCCTGGCCGCGCCCCGTCGATTCGCGTTCGCGCAGCGCCGCCAGTACGCCGATCGCGCCAAACATGCCGCCCATGATGTCGTTCACCGACGTACCCGCACGCAGCGGCCGGCCGGCGGGACCGGTCATGTAGGAGAGACCGCCCATCATCTGCACGACTTCGTCGAGCGCGAGGCGCTTCTCGTACGGCCCCGGCAAAAAGCCCTTGTGCGACACATAGATCAGCCGCGAATTGCACGCCGACAGCGTGTCGTAGTCGAGCCCCATCCTGTGCATCAGACCGGGACGGAAGTTTTCGATCATCACGTCGCAGGTCCCGGCCAGCTCGGCTGCGGTTTCGCGGCCTTCCGGCGTGCCGAGATCGATGACGACGCTTTTCTTGCTTCGATTGAACGAGCGGAAAAAGCCGATCCCGAGGCCCGGCAGCTTGCGCGTCCTGTCGCCGTCGGGCGGCTCGATCTTGATCACTTCGGCGCCGAGATCGGCGAGGATCATGCCGCACGTCGGTCGGCTCAGAATTCAATCGGCGTTGACAGGCAATCGCTACTGCGCCCGCCTTGATTTTCATGCATGGCCCAAACGAGGGCGTGCAGCAAAGTGTTAGTGTCGGCGGGGTGTTCGGGGAGATTCAATACGCAGGCCCGTATGGTGATCGATGACGTGCTGTGGACTACACGAGTTCGATGCCGTCGATGTCAACCAACCTTGTCAGTGTGTGGTGTCTACGCGTTACCAATTTTCCTCACGCCTGTAATCACGTGGCTTTCTATATGGTTCTCATTATTCTTAGTCACTATTTTGCCGCGCCTCTCTTCGCTGGGCAATATTTTAGTGTCTGGACCGGTTTCCTTTTTGCGATGGGGATGTTTCTATTTGCAATGGCAGTTTTGAGTTGAACAGGAAGAAGATTGAAGTTGGCGGAGAGAGGTAGTCACAAGATCAAGTAATGTATTGCATTAAAAGTTTTTCGATAGTGATTTGCATCGTGGTGAGAAAATAATGCTAAAACATACCAATATGCTGCTCACGTTGTGAGTTCAGGCCGTATTGCTACGATTGCAACTTAACATGCGCCGCCCACGCTTCCATCATCGGGCGGCGCTGTTCCAGTAGGTGTAGGCCGCTTCAACCTTGTTCGTGACGGTATGCGCAAGCGAGGTCGCGCGCATACCCGCGCCGCAAGCAATCGCTGCTCGCGGCGTGGCGCATCGCCCGGGCTGACATGGCGACCGCGCCCTGCTGACAGAATCTGACAGGCCTCATCGCTATGATCGAAGCTCGACATTGACAAGGAGACCAGCGATGAGCCATTCCGATTTCGGTTCATTCTTCGCGTTTCGGATCAGGGCTGTGGAAGCCCATGTCAGCGGCGATCCCGCACCGCTCGACCGACTCATGCCCAAGGTCGGCGACGCGAGTCTTCACATCCTGCGCGGTGACAGCGTGTTCGGCGTGGCCGAGATTGGCGCACGCTACATCAGCGACGTAGCCGTATTCGAGGCCGGCGGCAAGAGCCGCTTCGAGGTTCTGCAGCAGTCGGTGGACGACGAGTTGGCGTTCTGGACGGGCTATCAGATTGCGGCCGTCCGGTTGTCGGGGAGGGGGCATCCGATAGAGAGGCGGATTCGTGTCACTGATGTGTTCCGTCGGGTGGATGGCGCGGGAAAGCTGGTGCATCGGCATGCCGACGTTCCGCAGGCGCTTGGCGTGGGAAGCTGACGTCGCGGGGTATGGCCTGAAGAGCTCAACCTGCATCACAAGATAGGGCCGATTCCGTACGAGCGGATGAGGATGGGTTTTCCTTACCACTTCGACAAGACGTTCAGGCCACCTGACTTCGAGCAGTTCGATTCGTTCGGAATGAGCCCCGGCCTCGCTGACGCTGATGTCGGCGAGGCCGGCCGTGAACGACTGGAATTCGAGAGCCGCTTCCTGGTACCGCTGAATCAAGTCTTTCTGGGGAGCGAATCCAGCTTTTCCGCGGATATCGTCGCGTGTTCGGGGGGAATGTGGCATCGAACCACCCTTCGCACGGGCAAAAATTAGATTACTCGCTCAGTAGGCGCTTCAGTTCGTCAAGGAATGACGCAATCGTGTAACCCCATGGTTCGGGATCGACATAGAGACCATATATTGCATCAAAATTTTCATTCAGATTGCCGGAATGGTCTGATTTAAAACGATCAATCTCTTCCATAACTAATTTATGAAGGGCTTTGTCGCTCTCTTTTTTGAAGCACGAGACAATTTCCGGTACGTTGTCGCCCCATAAGTCAAAATCTTCATTGAAATAGCTATGAATCAAAAAATCCAGATTTGGGTAGGCCGATTCGGTTTTCACAGTAAGCTCAGGGCGTCAGGTAAGCGGTAAGGATGTAGTATGGCATGCCGTTATATTCCTTTCGTATCAAAAACATTTGAACCTTGCTCAAACTTACCATCTCCCCGGTCCTACGAATAACCCCATACCCTACCTTCTTGCCCGCATCGCCAGTTAATTCCAGTCGAACAGAACCAGTATGAGTTCTCGCCCAAGTCGTGATACGGGCCGCGTTGGCTTGCATGATCCTGGAAATAGCCCACTCTGCCGTTTGCAAATCAGTAAACGACGAAACGACCTGTCGCCTGGGTTCACGCACCAATCTCTCCCGCAACTGTGCCTCAGTGCGCCCTACGTGCTTCTCGAATGTATGTCCGCCAATCCGGCTACCCGGCTTTGCTTCGTGCTCCATCAATCTGATCCGGCCCATCGTGATCTCGGACGCACGCACGGCCTTGATCGATCCGGCTACACCTGCCGACATAGCGATATCAATCGACAACCCGATATTGTTCGCCATGTCGGGACTGACTTTCACCGCTTCGGCCAGCTTTGCCGTGCCCCGCGATGTCAATGTAGCGGTGTCCAGGCCGGTCCAGACCTGCCGCAAGCCAGCCGCTGCCGTATCCGAACCATGCACGCCGAACGCGATACATCCTGCCTTGCTCGCCATGGTCGGTTCCGGCAGCACGCAGAGCGTCCCGGCTCCGACCATTTCCAGCACGCCACCGACGATCTGAAGACCGCCCCAGATCCGGTTGAACGACATCTCCGACTGACTGATCGACTGGCGAGCCAGTATCGCGGCCAACTGTGGCGCACTGAGCACGATGCGCACGCCGTCCGAATCCTGTTGATCCGACATTCCGAACTCCTCTGCAATTGTTTGGGCTACCAATCTGGCAACCGACCACAGGGGTAGGGAATGAGCGAAGGATGATTTCTACTTCCAACGGACAACGAAACGTTAGCAAGTGCTTCCGCTGAAGTGCACGCCGTGGTGCGTGTGAACAGAGGGGATAATGCTGATTCAATCCAGCAAAGCCGGCGTTTTGTGGTGCCGTCAGTCAGTGTGCAGATAGGCTTCGCTCACGCCTTCATCATCGGGCGGAACTGTGCCGGCAAGTCAGTGCCGTGATAGAGCGCTTCACTCTTATATGCAACCGTGTGCACGGTTGCCGGCTCTGCAAGATCAAGATCGCGCGCAGTACCTTGCTCACAGGCACAATCGCGAAACTAGCTCTTAAAACCGTATACGGTTGCCAACGCGCCCCGGCGTATCGCTAGCCGGGGCCGTCGATGTGCCGGGAGCAGGGCGCTTCCAGCAGCGGCAAATACGCATGACGTACATGGCCGTATCTCGGCGGGAGTGAGTTCCTCGCCATCTTTTCCGCAGTACTGCGGATGCGACTGAGCGGATGCATAAGTCACGTAACAGCCGAGCAGGTTCGGTGCGAACGCGCGGGTTTTATCTTGTACAGAGCACCGCGCGCCGCATCAACTGCTTCAATCGACACCCACGTTAACCGTAATGGATGCGTTGTTACTCGCTCTGTGCCGGCCGTCCCGTCTTGACGGCATCGAGTGCCGAAATTGCGGCAAGCAGCCGTTTCGATGAAGCCGATTCGAGCAATTGCAATCCCGCGCGCAGCAGTTCACTCTTCTTGACCGCGACGCCGGCATCGAGGCATTTCCGCTTGAGCAGGGCGATTCGCTCATAGTCGGCCTTGGGCATCGTGAAGCTGTCGCGAACGACCTTGTCTTTCTTCGCATGCCTGACTTTGCTCTTTCCGCCGGCGTCCTGAGCAGGCGCTGCGGCTGCGGAACGAGTCGGTGCGGCAGCGTTGCCTGCCTTGGATTTCTCGGCCTTGGTCTTGCTGGCGCGGACGGTTTTCGCGGGTGCGGCCGCTTCGGGTTGTTCCTTTGCCGCATCGGTCGACTTAGGGAAATGAAACGTCTTCTTTGTAGATTTGCGTGCAGTGACTGTGGCCATATTGGGCTCCTGGTTGAAAACGATATAAACAGTATATACGGTTTATATCGGTCCGTTGCCAGATTCATGGTGTTTTACGCGCGCCGGCATGGCTGGCGCGTGGCTCAGCGTCTCAGCCGGTATCCGGCGTGTCTCTTGACGAATTCATGGAAGTGGCGATTGCCGATCGCGCTCGCCCAGGCATTGACCCAGTCGGTTGCGATCGCTCTTTCTACTGCGGAATCCGCGCGCATGAGGCGAACGGTTGCGATGCGCAGGCGCAAGAGCGCGTATTCCTTCTTCGTACATTCCCTACGCGAAACGGACGTGTCTTCACGCATCGCAGG
Organism: Paraburkholderia sp. Ac-20336; assembly: GCF_017105025.1. Taxonomy (NCBI): domain Bacteria; kingdom Pseudomonadati; phylum Pseudomonadota; class Betaproteobacteria; order Burkholderiales; family Burkholderiaceae; genus Paraburkholderia; species Paraburkholderia sp. Ac-20336. The sequence goes on from NZ_JAAGPS010000070.1 coordinate 37,521, forward strand.
CAAGCAAAAGATTCGAAAGAAATTCGGCGGCGTAGAACCGGGTTCGCACACATCGATCTTGTGAGCATAGTAGAGCGGCGACATACCTGTCCAGGTGGGGTTTTCGCGAAGCGCGGCGACCGGTTGAATCCGCAGTCGGCTTCGGTCGTTCGATCACGAATGCGCGGGGCGCTAAACCAGGAGCACTGGCAGTCTTGAGACTGTCTCCGGTGTTGCCACGTTATCGCGCGATACGTCGAAGCGTGTCGTGTTCAACGCATGCCGGCCGTCGAGAAATGCAATGCCGAACTCGCATCCACCAGGCCGCGAATCATAAGGTAAGCGAAGAAACCGCTGGAAGCCCGAGCGCCAGTTCAGGCGCGAGCGCAAACCGCGAAAGACGTTGCACCGCGCAGCGGTCTAGCGTTTCGGCTCGGTAACGAAGCCGATTCTGGTCAGGCCACCCGCATAAGCGGCGGACATCACCTGTGCCACGGATTCGTAGGCGGCCTTGCGATCCGCACCGAGATGCAGTTCCGGCGGCGGATTCCCGCGTGCGGCAGCGGCGATCTTCTCGCGCAGCGCAGCGGGTCCGACCGGCTGGCCGTTCCATAACACGGTGCCGTCGGCCTCGATCGATACCTCGATCTGCGCCGCCTTCGTGTCTTCCTGGCGGCTGCTGGCGTGCGGCAGTTCGATGTTCACCGCGTGGCGTAGCGCGGGGATCGTCACCATGAAGACGATCAGCAGCACCAGCATCACGTCGACGAGCGGCGTCATGTTGATGTCGGCCATCAGGCCGTCGTCTTCGTCGTCGGTAAAAGCGGCGAGTGCCATTTCCGTACCTGGCGGGGATCAGTCGTTGACGGTGGCGAGCCGCAGGCCGGCGCCCTGTTCCGAGGCCGGCAGGCTCGGGTCGCTCACGCAGTACGCGTGAAGCCCATGCGCGAACCGCTTCAGCTTTCCGGCGAGCGCCTTGTTGGCGCGTGTCAGCGCGTTGTAACCCAGCACGGCGGGAATTGCGACAAAGAGGCCGAACGCCGTCATGATCAGCGCCTCGCCGACCGGGCCCGCGACCCGGTCGATCGACGACTCGCCCGCCATGCCGATCGCCAGCAGCGCGTGATAGATACCCCATACCGTACCGAGCAGCCCGACGAACGGCGCGGTACTGCCGACCGACGCGAGGATCGAGAGTCCGCTCTGCAGATGGGCGATGCTTTCGTCCATCGTGTCTTTCAGGCAGCGCGTGATCCAGTCCGACACGTCCACGCGCTCGCGCTGAAGCGGCTGCATCCGGCGATGATGCTCGGCCGCTTCCTTGCCCGCCAGTGCGAGCGCGAGAAACGGGTTGCCACGCAGCATTGCCGCACGGTTTTCCGCCGGCTTCGCGCTGTCAGTAAAGGCATCCAGATGTCGGGTGGCCTGTTCGACGCTGCGGGCCAGCCGCTTGAGCCGGATCACGTTCCAGCCTTTGACGATCATCACGCTCCATGAGAGCACGGACATGACCAGCAGTGCGAGCGCGATGCCGCGCGTCACGAAATCGCCGGCTGTCAGGAAGTGCGCAATACCGTAGTTCTGCATAATAGATTCCTCGTTGAATATCCGCGCTAGTCGTTCAGCGCGAATACGAAAGGAACGGACGTGGGCACACGGCGCGGCGTGCCGTTCTCGAGATAGGGCCGGCAGCTGCTATCGCGCACGGCGGCCAGCGCCGCTTCGTCGAGGCGGCTGTGTCCGCTGCTGCTTTTCAGTTCCACGGACTCAGGCTGGCCCGTCAAGCCCACGATGAACTTCACCGTCACGGAGCCCGATTCGCCGCGTTTGCGCGACAGTTCCGGGTAGGGCGGCTGGGCAATGCCGCAGTGCAGATGCGAGATATCCTGCGGGGCATCGAGGGCCATCGTGGGGCGGCCCGGGCTCGCGTCGGGCGGCGAAGAGGGCGGCGCCGGCGGGGCGGATGCCGCGGCGGCATC